>WFRA01000103.1 GCA_015486775.1 Kiritimatiellales bacterium
GGTGGTGGAGTGGGTGGCCAGCCGGGTACGCGCGGGATTGCCGACCCATATCGCCACCGCCAACCTCGACTTCGTGACCCGCGCCTGGAGCGACCCGGAACTACAGCGGCTGCTGATCGACGCCGATCTAGTGATCGCCGACGGTTTCCCGATCGTCAAGCTCTCCCCTTTCTTTGGCCCGCGCCTCAGGGAGCGCGTGACCGGTAGCGACCTAACCCCCATGCTGGCGGAGCGCGCGGCAGCGGAGGGGTTCCGGGTTTTCGGCCTCGGTTCTTCCGCTGGCATCGCAAAAAAGGCGATGGAGATTCTCAAGCAGCGGTATCCCCGGCTGAAGATTGCGGGAACCTATGCCCCGCCCTTTGCGCCCCTGCTGGAGATGGACCACCGCGAGATCATGCAGCGGCTCGACCAGGCCAATCCGGATATCCTCTTCGTGGCGCTGGGCGTTCCCAAGCAGGAAAAGTTCATCGGCATGCACATGCACGACTGGCGCGTGCCGGTGTCGATCGGCGTGGGGGCGTCCCTCGACTTTATCGTCGGCGCGCAGAAACGCGCCCCTCGGTGGGTGCGCGGCCTCTCTCTGGAATGGCTCTGGCGCATCTGCTTGGATCCCCGCCGCCTCTTTTCGCGCTACACCGCCAACGTCCGCTTCCTCTTTTCCGCCACCCGGCAAATGTTCATGATCCACCGCATGGCCGACAAGCCCGTGGCTTTCCAGCCCTTGGAAGAGGCTGAGGTGGAGCGGCTCGCCGCCCTCGGTGCCGAGGTGGAGCGCTTCCAGAAGCTGGACTCGGAAGAGGCCGCCCGGCAATTTAGTGAAAGGCTGGCCCGAGCCGAGACCGGAAGCATTGTACTCGACATCCATCCCATTCCGTGGCTCGACAGCCAGGAGCTCGGCGCGCTGCTCGAATCCAGTAAGCGCTGCCGCGCCAACGGCAAGCGGCTGATTCTCTACGCGCCGCGCCCCAAGGTCCGCCGCCTGCTTGAAACCTGCCGCCTCACCGACTATTTCGACATCGCCACCCGCATGGACGAGCTCTCCGCCATTCTCGAAAAGCTGGCCGGGCACCGCACCGGCGGCACCGTCTACGAAGAGGGCGTGCTGACGCTGGAGCTGCCCATGGAGCTGACCGCCGCAACCCTGCCGGTCTTTGAAAAGCAGGCTGAGGCTATCCACCTTGCGCTACGGGAGGAGAAGCTCCCCGCGCAAGTCCGGGTCGATGCTTCCCGGCTCGACTTTATCGACAGCTCCGGCCTCGGCTTCCTGATTGCTCTCAAGAAGGCCACGCAGGAGAAGGGCGTGGCCATGCCGATCGAAAACCTGCCCGCCAAACCGCGCCGCACCTTCGAGATCACCCACGTCGACAAGGTGCTTCTGGGTTCCTGATCCCGGCGGCGGGCTCCGGCTCTCCGGCATAAAAACCATTCCAATCCTTGGAACCTCGGAACCGATCCGCTACGGTCGAGCGCGTTTATTCATTGGAACTCGGAACGATCGGAGCAAGGAGAGAAATAGATGAAACCCACACTGGTAATCATGGCGGCGGGAATGGGAAGCCGCTACGGCGGACTCAAGCAGATCGACCCCGTGGGGCCGTCCGGCGAAATTGTGCTCGACTATTCGATATACGATGCCATTGAGGCCGGCTTTGGCAAGGTGGTCTTTATCATCCGCCCCGAGATCGAAAAGGATTTCCGCGAGGTGGTGGGCAACAAGCTCGAAGGCAAGCTCGAGGTCGAATATGTCTTCCAGACTCTGGAAGATCTCCCCGATGGATTCTCCGTTCCCGAGGGGCGCACCAAGCCCTGGGGAACGGGGCAGGCCGTGCTCTCCGCCCGCCCGGCCGTGCACGAACCGTTCGCCGTCATCAATGCTGACGACTTCTACGGCCGCGAAGCCTTCTTGGTGATCGCTAGGCAGCTTATGGGCATGGATGCCGAAAGTACCGAAAGCTGCATGGTGGGCTTCTACATCAAAAACACCCTCTCGCCCAACGGTAGCGTGGCTCGCGGCTATTGCGACGTGGTGGACGGAAAACTTGCGACCGTCTCCGAGCGCTTCGAGATCGAACGCAAGGTCGACGGAACCATCCGCTACGTGGAGAACGGCGAAGAAAAAGAGATGGCCGACGACGACATGGTCTCGATGAACCTCTGGGGCTTTTCCCCCCATCTCTTCGGCTTCCTTGAGCGCGGCTTTACCGACTTCCTCTCCCGCCACGGAAACGAACTCAAAAGCGAATACCTGCTACCCGAGCTTATCGATGGAATGATCAAAAACGGCGACACCACTGTCGAGGTGCTCTCCAGCAGCGAGCGGTGGATGGGGGTGACCTATCCCGAGGACAAGCCGCAGGTCATGGCCGGCATCCGCGAGCTGGTGGAGCGGGGAGCCTATCCCTCCAACCTCTGGAACTGACGTACGCCACCGGAGGGGAGCCGACACCATGAGCACCCGAAGAGAAGTGGCCGCCGGGGGTGGGTTCGCTGCGCGGAAGGCTCATCATCGGTAACCACGTCTTCGTCTATCTCGACTGAGCGGCATCCGCTTCCGGTTTCCATCTGGAATAACCGGTTGGTTTGCTCCTTGCATGTTCCCGCATAATTTTGCATTACGTTTCTGGAGGGTTGATTGCGGGACGAAGACAGGATCGTTTTGAATCCGCTGCGACACCGAACAGAGGAGGACGGTATGAAAATACAACGAATCCACACATTGGCCTGCGCATGTTGCCTAGGTGCCACCCTCTCCTGCGTTTCCGCGCAAACACATGTGCCGCTTCCTTTTTCGGACGGTTTCGAGTCCGGTTCGCTCAGCAATGTCTGGCGGGCAATCTCCGAACCGGAGGGGTTGCGCCTGCGTGGCCAGGCGGTGGTTTTATCCAACAGCCTCAGTCTGGCATCGTATTCTAGGCGTGGTTATGCCTGGCGCATAGAAAAGCAGCTGGTTTCCGGTGGTTTTACGAATACGTTTTCTTTCAGAATGTCCGGCTCCTCTGCTGAGGGGTTGGCATTTGTGGTTCAAAATGCTGCACTAGAAACTTGGCCGGACGAACCGGCTGGCACCACCGGGCCGGGGTACGGTGGTATCACTAACTGTCTGGTGGTCGAGTTTGACAGCAGCGGTGCCGGAGGTTGGTATGAACCTTCTTCTGAGCCGACCAACCAGCATGTGGCCGTGCTCTGCGCCGGAAGCAGTCCGGCAACCTACGACCACACCAATGCCTTGGTGGAGACCACAAATATTCCCACACTGAATGACGGAGCAGTCCATACCGCTCGGGTGGTCTATACTTCCGGCACGATGGATGTCTATCTGGATAATCTTGCCACACCGGTTCTCTCAAAAAACTTAAACATTGATACCCTTTTGACGCTGGACAACGGGAAGGCTTGGGTTGGATTTACGGCGCGCGCAACCAGCCAGCGCCATGAAATCTTGAACTGGGAGTTTTCGACATCCTCAGCTCATTTTATTTATAGCGGGTTCAGTACTCCGCGGAGCAGGATTGCCGTAACCAATGGCTTTGGTTCGGTTGACGGAACCTATCATCTTGTGATGGATGATCCCGCCACGCCGGATATCCCTTGCGGCAATGTGTTGGATCTTCCGCTGAATCTGAACGGCATGAGCAATGTCTGGATTCACTATTGGTGGAAGGTTCCCGAAGGCGAGCCGCCCTATATCCCCTGTGATTACCACGGACTGTACCACGATTATATGGCAACCAATGCCATTGTCGCCAGCAGCGACGGCGGCACCACCTGGTACAGCATGGCACCGCTGCCGGATCGCGGTGCGGCCACCAATGGTTATGTCGAAAGATTCATCTTTCTGGACGAAAGCATAAGCAGCTACTCCTATTTTAACTGGACCTCCAATTTCTTCCTGCGTTTCCAGCAGAACGGTTGCGGCGCTTTCCCGGAACACGGCATGGCACTGGATGGAATCGAGATTTATAAAGCATCGCGACCTGTTGGACGCTATCCCTTTTTCGATGGTTTTGATGACGGTGTAAAACACGGCTGGTGGTCGGATGTCTGGCCATGCGGTCATACCCATGGCGGATACTGTCTGGTCGGACTCGGAAATTATCGCGATACCCTGACGGTGAATCTGGCAGGACAAACTAATGTGTGGCTAAGTTTTAAATGCCTAAACTACAACGACGACTGGGATCAGATCATGCCGGACACTTACACAGGAACTGTCGATGCAGATGGAGCGGCGGTCAGTGTAGACGGAGGCACCACCTGGTATAAGGTACAGGGTTTGACAACCAATGAGGGGTTGCTAAACGATAATAGCTATCACCTTTTCAACCTGAATCTCTCGGCCGTGCTGGATGCCCATGGTCTTTCTTTTACCACCAATACGATGATTCAGTTTGTACACCACATGCCAGAGCGGGCGCATCACTGCCTGGATGATGTCAGCCTACTTGCGCAGGAAATTAATGTTCAAGATACCACGCTTTCCACAGTTGAGGGAACTTCGCTGACAGTTACTGTGGTGCGTACCGGATGCAGTGCCGGAACGGTTACTGTTGACTACACAACCAGCAATCTGACCGCGATTGCCGATGAGGATTACACCGCTCAGAGCGGAACCCTGACCTTTGCCGACGGCGTGACCAGCCAAAATATCGTTATTCCGATTACTGATGACACGGAATACTACGAATCGAACGAAACCTTCCGGGTGCTTATCAGCAATGCGACCGGCGGCGCAAAGCTCGGCAATCTCACGCAAACCGAGGTCACTATTATCCGCGACGCACGCGCACCATTCCCATTTGTCGAGGGATTTGAGAACATCAATCCCAATACCTACGATGACAACCCCGGCTTTTACTGGTTTTCAGACGGGTCCTATAATGGATATTTTGCCCGAATTGGAGATACACTCTGCCCGCATTCAGGCTCGCGTGATATGCGCATCTACTCCGGCATAAGCGGTGCCACCAACTGGACCAGAGCGACCTTAACCATCAATCTGCTGAACCAAACTAATGTTGTGCTTAAATTCTGGCATAAGACCTCGGATTCCTATGATGCCATGATGCCGACATCTTTTACCGGCACAAATTTTTCCGATGGCGTAGCCATCAGTGTTGACGGATTTCACTGGTATAAAGCAGCTGGACTAACATCTGGCGAAGGAGCAACAACAAACTATCAGCAATATACTGTTGACTTGGATTCTCTTGTTGCCAGCAACGGCATTACCTATAATAAAGATTTCAGAATTTGCTTTCAGGCATATGACATTCCAGGCGGAGCTTCCTGTTTTGATGATATCTCGGTCTATTCTGATTACGGCCCGCTAACAATAACAACCACAAATCTCCCGAACGCGGTATCTATGACCCCCTACTCAACCGGACTTGCCGGCACCAATGGTCTGCCTCCTTATAGTTGGAATACGACATCCATCCTACCGGCAGGCATGAATCTGTCATCAATCGGCACGCTTTCCGGCACGCCTTCCGACGAGGGCGGATTCGATCTGGATATCCAACTTACCGATGCCGCAGGAAATTTTACCAACCGACCGCTGCATCTGGAGATTGCCCCAAATTCCAATCGTCCGCCGCAAATTTCCGCCACAAATCCGCCTGAATCAAACCTTGCCATTCCTGAAAATAGTAACTGCGTATTCAGCGTAACCGCCACAGACCCGGAAGGAACCAACCTGACATACAGCTGGATACTTGACGGCACACCGATCGGCACGGACTCCAATCGCTTTGTGCTGACAACCGACTGGGGCGATACCGGAACATATCAACTTGGGGTAACTGTTTCCGACGGTCTATGGTCAAATGTCTGCGTGACCTGGAATATCACTGTCCTTGACGATAATGACGGCGACGGAATGCCGAACGCCTGGGAACGCACATATCAGCTCGATCCGTGGAATTCAGCGGATGCCGATGATGACCCGGATGCCGATGGACTTTCCAATCTTGGGGAATATCAGAATGGCACAAATCCACAGGTCGCGGACAGCGACGGCGATACGCTCCCTGACGGATGGGAAGTGACACACAGTTTAAATCCGCTGGATGCCCCTGGTGGTATTCCCGATGTCCAGCTCACCCTGCTGGGATCCCGCGATATGGGATGGTATATTTATGACCTGGCCGTCAGTAATAACTATGCCTATCTGGCGATGACCGAAGGGCTGGTGATTGCCGGAGTAGCAGACCCGGCATCGATTTCCGGTCCCTGGAGTTGCACAATGTCAAACGCGGCGCAAGCCGTGGCGCTTTCTTCCAATATGGCGTATATCGCCACAGGCTACGACGGCTTGAAATTGGTCAACGTTGCCGATCCCGAACATCCGGTCGTTGTCGGGGAGTTTGATACCGAGGGCAATAGTTCGGATGTCGTTGCGCTTGGTAATCGTGTCTATCTGGCGGACGGGAACAACGGCTTACTGGCACTGGATGTCTCCACATCGACCAATCCCATCAAAGTCGCAGAGCTGGCAGGCATCAATTCCACAAGCCTGGCACTTGATCCGCCGGATACGCTTTATACCGTCAATGGAAGTGTCATCTACAGCGTCGATCTTGACACCGGAAACTATCTCCAAGAACTGGGTCATGCCTCATCGTTAGCCCAACGGCTTCCGCACGACCTAAGCAGGCATGTTGTCGAGTGTCCTGCCGGATACGATGGTATCCAGACGTTGGATCTGCGCACTAGCAGCGATCCCCGCGTTGCGGCAACCGAGAGCATCCCCGAGAGCCCAACGGCAAGCTGCGCAAGCGGTACGCTGGTATTTATCGGTGCGACTGACAGCCAGACAGCTTCAAGCGGCCTGATATATTCCCGGCGGACGGACGATCCTTTCCATCCGCTAACCGTGGCAACCAATATTCTGGCGCATGGCCCAAACTGCATGACGGTAATTTCTAATCGTCTCTATGTCGGTACATCCGCCGGCGAGCTGCTGATTTACGCCATTAACGAAACCGATACCGATCAGGACGGCCTGCCCGACAGTTGGGAAATGCAGCACTTCGGCAATCTGAACCAGAACGACACGAATGACCCCGACGGCGACGGCATCGGCAATCTCGGCGAATACCGCGCAGGACTCGATCCACTCGATGACGATACGGATGGGGATTCGATCCGCGATGGCGACGAAATCCGGTTGGGTGGCGATCCAGGCGGCGGGCCGCAGCTGCTTTCGATCACCCGCCTGGCAACCCTCGACACCCCCGGAAGCGCCCAAGCCGTGGCGTTTGCCGACAACGGCATCGCCTGCGTGGCGGATGGCACCAACGGCCTGGTGATCGTGGATATTTCCGATCCATCCTCCCCCGAAATGGTCGGCCATTTCCTGGGGATGGACAGCGCGGTCGATGTCGTCGTCCAGAGCAACCTGGCCTTCTTTGCCGATTCTACCGGCGGCGTTTTCAAGATCGATATTTCGATGCCAACCAACCCGGTCGGGCTGGTTCGCTACTACGACAACTCCGACTGGAACGCGATCGCTGTCGAGTCGAACCTGTGCGCGTATCTGCCCCAAAACAATTTTTCCGTCCAGTTCGGACTGGTTGATGTCGCTGTTGATGTGGCGCAAACCAACGCCTGGCGCGGAACGCTTTCGCTCCCCACCCCGGCGAACGATGTCGCCCTGCGCGGACAGTATGCCTATCTGGCGCGCTCCGTCGGAAGCTCCTCGGTAGTTTCGGTGGTGGACATTTCCGACCCCGCCGTCCCAGCCCTTATTCAAGATACCGATCTGCAAAGCGACCAGTCACCCGAAGCGATCTGCCTGGATGGCGCGCACGCCTACGTTGCGCTGGAATCCGGAGGAACCCGGCTACTGGACATCTCCGACCCCGCCGCGCCCGTGCAGGCGGGTTCGTATGCCGGTTCGCCCGATGCCTTTGCCCGGGATATCTGCGCAACGGACAACCTCGCCTTCATCGTTTACGAATCCAATGTATGGGATAGCTGTCAATCCTTCGGGCTGGAAATCGTAGATGTCGGCGACCCGTCCAATCCAAACCTGCTGGTTCGCACCAACGCTTTTACCCAGGGCTTCGGTGTCGCCGCAACCACCAACCTGGCTCTCGTCGCAGCCGGCACCGACGGCCTGGTTCTTTTCCGCTACCAGATTCTTGACCGGGACAAGGACGGGCTGGACGACGCCTGGGAAATCCGCTACTTCGGTAGCCTCGCCCCATCCGGAGGGGACGACCCCGACGGCGACGGCATCAACAATCTGGGCGAATTTGAATATGCCTTTTCGCCGACCAACAGCGACCAAGATGCCGACGGCATGGCCGATGGCTGGGAGATCCTGCACCGCTTTGCTGTCGGCTCGGCGGATGGGAACCTCGATGCCGATGCCGACGGGGTTCCGAACGCAAGCGAATATGTTGCCGATACCGACCCGCGCGATGCCTCCGACTATTTTTCCATACTCGCTTTCAGCAACGCGGTTCCCGCAACGCTCTATTTCAACTCGTCTGCGGCCCGCCTATATTGGCTGGAGGGATGCACCAACCTTTTTGAACGGAACTGGCAGGTTGTTCCCGGCGCGGAACCAAGACAGGGCATCGGCGGAGCCGATTTCCTCGAAGACACCAACCCCGCGCCGCCCGCAATCTTCTACCGCCTGAAGGTCGAAACCCCAGAGTAAAAAATCCTATGCCATTTCCAGACCTTGGAGGATGGCGGCCAGCCTCTCGCGATCCTGCGGGTAGAAGCGGTTGAAGGGCTCGGCCATGAAGTCGTCGCAGAGACCCAGCACCGACGCGGCGCACTTGGTGGCCTTGATGAAGCGCGAGGCATATTTCCCGATGGCGTAGATTTCGCCGAAGGCCTCGATCTTTTTCTGGAGTGCTTCGCAGCGGGCGGCGTCGCCCGCCACGGCGGCCTCGTAGGCATCGACGAAGAGGCGGGGATAGGCATTCGCGCCGCCGTTGACCCCGCCGTCACCGCCCATTGGAATCGATTCGATCATCCGCTCCTCGGGACCGATCAGAAAGCTCCAGTCCGGGCGTTCGGAGCGGAGCTTGCAGAGGTTGGAATAGTAGTCCATGTCGCCGCTACTATCCTTCACGCCGACGATCCCGCCCAGATCCGCCAGTCGGCGCAGGGTTTCGATCTCGAACCAGACCTTGGTGAGCGAAGGCATGTTGTAGAGCGTCACGGGCAGGGCGAGTTCCGGAACCAAATGGCGAACATAGCCCTCCAGCTCGGTCTGGCCTGCCGGAAAATAGTAGGGGGTCGAAAGCACCACGCCGTCCGCCCCGGCGTCGGCCGAGACCTGCGACATCTTCACCGACTCGACAAACGCCGTGTCCGTGATGCCCACCACCACCGAAACCCGTCCGTTCACCTGGCGGCAGACGCGCTGGATCAGCTCTTCGCGCAGGCGGTATCCGAGGCTCGGTCCTTCGCCTGTGGTGCCCAGAATAAACAGACCATGCACCCCACCGCCGAGTACATGCTCGACCAGCTTTTCCAATCCTTGGACATCCAGCGTGTCGCGATCCTTCAGCGGGGTGATCAGTGGCGGGACAATGCCCTTGAGTGGTTTTTGTTGGCTCATGTTTTTTTATTCTCCTTTATGATATAATTGTTTTCCCCTTCGGGGCACCCTTCCGGACAGAGGAAACTCTCCTCGAAACCGGCTATCTCTGATTTTCATAAACAATTACGTTGAACCTATTTCTTCCAGTATTTTTTCACATTGCTCCAACGAATTTTGATCAACATAAATATTTGCAAAAGCACCACGTCCAAAGGTTCCACCAAGCAC
>WFRA01000104.1 GCA_015486775.1 Kiritimatiellales bacterium
AGCGTGCGGGGCTTGAGGGGCGAGTCCAGATGCTGGAGGATGTCGCCGCGGGAAATCTGCTCGCAATAGCAGACCATCTGTCCGTTGTCCGGGTTTTTCTTCACCGCTTCCGGGTCGTCGTACCTCTTTTTGTACCAGCCCGGCCAGCGCTCCTCGGGAAGGTGGTCGACGGCATCGGGATTCTTTTCGAGCTCCACCCCGAGGTCGCTTTGCAACAGGCCGATCAGGTGCCGAGCCAGCGCGGGGGAGGAGGTGAATCCGGTAGAACGAACCCCGGCAACGGTTATGATTCCGGGATGGTTGTCGTTGGTGCGTATCCAGTAGCTTCCCTGGGAGCAGTTGGAGCGCACGCCCGCATACTGGCTGATGACCGGCTGTTCTTTCAGTCCGGGATAGAGCGACGAGGCGCCCTCCAGCATCAGCTGGATCTGGTCGCTGGTCGTGTTGGCCATGTTGGGGTGGTCGTGCGGATAGTCTTCGGCGGTCGGTCCGGCAATCAGGTTTCCGAAGATGGTTGGAATCACCAGCACCCCCTTCGTCTTCGGGGTCGGGATCGGCAGCAGGATGCGCTGCACGGCCGAGCGGCTGTATTTGTCGAAGATCAAAAACTGGCCGCGACGGGGGTTGGTGTCGAACGCCTCACCCCCATAGTTCCTAGTCAGGTTTTCGCTACCCAGCCCGGCTACATTCACCACGCGGCGGGTCTGGAATTTTTTTCCGCAGGTGGTGGCGACGGTCTTGGTCTCCCCGTCCGGGTCTTCAATATTTTCGACGGAAATCCCCAGGACGATGTCCACCCCATTAAGTAGGGCGACCTCGGCAAAGGCGCGCGTGGCGGCGAAGGGGTCGGCAATCGACTCGCGCGGAACGAGGATGCCGCCGCGCACCTTGCGGGAGGCGTTGGGTTCCAGTTTCCAGACCGCCTCCGCGTCCAGCCGCTGGATATCCTTCACGCCGTTCTTCAGCCCCTTCTCGTAGACCGCATCCAGCTTCTTTTCCTGCTCGTCGTCGATGGCCAGCACTAGGCCGCCGCAAGGCTCCAGCGGAATCTTCAGCCGTTTTGCCAGGTCCGGCCATTCCAGCGCTGCCCGGGTCACCATCTCCGCCTCCAGCGTATCCGGTGGCGCGTCGAACCCCGTGTGGATGATTGCGCTGCTACCCTTGGTGGTGGCCTCGCCGACATCGTAGTTTTTTTCGAGCAGGAGAACCCGCAGCTTGTACATGGAGAGTTTGTAGGCCAGTGCGGTGCCCACAATGCCCGCCCCCACGATCGCCACGTCGTAGGGGGCGTCGCCCAGCTGCGATTCGTCGCTGAGCACCAGCGATTCGTCGAGCCCCCCGTTTGTCCAGTTGTATAGAATCCGTCCCGGTTTGCTCATTTTGATGTACCTTTCCCTTTTTGTATTTCCTTCAATTCGTCGAACAGGTTGATGTGCTTGAATCCGCCTCTCTGGGCAGGAACCTCGCCCGCCATCGCAATGTCCACATCGCCGGTTTTGGGCACCATGACCAGACTCCAGATCGCGGCACCCGAATAGGTGAGCGGGGCGGTCTTGGTGCTTTTGTAATATTGGATATTTTTGGAGAGTACCGTGTCGTGCGCCCACATATCGGCGATGCAGGCCGTGTCGAGTTTGTCCCAGTCCGCATGTTTTTTGGCCTTCATACAGAAACGGTCGCTGACCAGATCCCGCATGGTGTCCACGGTGATTTTTCCATAGTTTTCGTTGAGTAGCTGGCGCGTCCGGTCGTAGCGGCCGATCGTCCAGATCGGGATGGTCTTTTGCCAGGTTTCGATGGAACTGAGATCCAGCTTGTATGCTTTCACCTGCTGGGAGGGCATGTTGACCGGGCCATCGTAGCCTTGCCATCCCTTGATGCAGTTGAAATGGTTTGCCGTCCAGAGAATGTTTTTTCCATCTTGTGGATAGCGCACCGCCAGCGCATTGGCGGTGGTTTCAACCACGGCGGCATCGCCGGTCTTCCCGTTGCAGATCTGGAAGATGTTGCCGCAGGGCCGGGGGTAGACCGTGAGGATGTTGATGGCGTCGTCGATGCTATCGGAATATTTCAGCAATAGTGCCGTCATAAAGTGCCAGCCAACCCCCTTCATGGTTTCGTAGTCCGAGCGGCTGATCTGGAGCCCGGTGCTTATTCCCTGGTCGTTGAGGCCTTCGATGCAGCAGATCCATCCCGGATAGGCTGGCGAGAGATAGCTGTGGCCGCCGTCGGTGGGCTCGACAACCAGCACAAGCGGGTGCTTGCGCATTTCCGGGGTGGCGTACCAATCAAAGTTTTTGCCGACAATCATGCTTCCGTCGGCGGTGGCGTCGCGGGAGGCGCTGGCGCTCAGGCAGCCGCCCCGGGGAAAGTAGGGGATCCGTTTTCCCGGCGGGTTGCGGTCTTCCACCAAGCAGGGGCCTTTTGCAAGCATCTTGGTGTCGTTGATGGTGTTCCACATCAGGATATCTTCATAGGTGAGGTCGGAGCCGGCATCTTCGAGTGCCTTGGCCATACCCTTCATTTCGTTGATGAATTCCGTGGGGATGAAGGGTTCCATCTCCTCGGCGCCCAGCTTGATCCGCTCCATTCCTTTTTCATAGTTGTAGTTGTGGTCGTGCTTTCCCTTGCCGATATAGAGGGCGAACATGGTCATGCCGGACTTGAGGGACTCTTCGATCTCGTCTTTGAGCATCGCGCCATACTGGTAGCCCCGCTCGTAGCCGGTTCCCTTGAGGTGCAGCACTTTGAGGCCGTTCGGCTTTATCTCGTAGAACCCCGCCCCGTGCGTTCTGATGATTCCGGTTTTTTCCGGGGGAGCCGTTGCGCCGAAAGCGGAAAATCCGCCCGCCAGCAAAACGGCGGACAATGAAAGAAATGTTTTTCGATTCGATTTCATGGATATGCACTCCTTGTCGTTTTATTGCGCTCCTGTTGGGGTTGAAGACGATAATCTGGAAAATTGCTCCAGGGCGGTGGGGCAAAAGTCCGCAAAGAAAGCAGAACGGTAGCACGCCTGCGGCGCATCTGTCACTACAGGCGGGCGATTATTGGGTTTGGTTTTGCGACATGCCCCCCTGTGCCGCCCGGTGTGCGCTCCCCAGCGGATAAAAAGGCTCCGTAAAAAGTTCCAGTGGCTGGAATTTTTTTGCTAGGTTTCCGGGCTTTGGAACCGACGGAGGGTTTTTGATGGAAAACAAGGCCGAATTGATCGTGGCGCTGGATGTGCCGAACCGGGAGGCCATGGAGGCGAAGCTCCGGGAATTGCCCGGTTTTATCGAGTGGTACAAGGTGGGACTGGAACTCTTTTGCGCCGAAGGGCCTGCCGTGCTCGAACCCCTGAAAAAAGAGGGGAAGAAAATCTTTCTGGACCTCAAGCTGCACGACATACCGCGAACCGTCGGCCATGCGGTGAAAACCGCCGCCGCGCACGGGGTGAACCTGATGACCGTCCACGCCATCGGCGGGCGCGTCATGCTCGAAGAGGCCGCCAAGGCGGCGGCGGAGTGCGAAAAGCCGCCCAAGCTCGTGGCCGTCACGACGCTCACGAGCTTGGGCCAGGACGATTTTACGGATCTTGGAATTCGCCGCACGGTTTCGGAGCAGGCGCTGGAGCTCGGGCGGTTGGCGATCGGCTCGGGCATCGACGGCCTGGTGACGAGCGCGCACGAGGCCAAGGTGTTGCGCGCCGAATTCCCGGACGCCCTGCTCGTCACCCCCGGCATCCGCATGCCCGAAGGCGACGTGGGCGACCAGAAGCGCGTGGCCACGCCCTCCTATGCCGTGGGGCAGGGGGCGACCCATCTCGTGGTTGGCCGGCCGATTGTCCAGGCCGCCGATCCCGCCGCCGCCGCGACCGCCATGTTGAATGATATGAACCGTTAGGGAAAAATATGAACAAACCAAAAATTTTGATTATTACGGGATACGGGGTGAACTGCGAGGCGGAGTCGGCGCACGCCTGGCGGCTGGCCGGCGCCGAGCCGCAGCTGGTGCATCTCAACGACCTGCTGGACAACCCCGGCCAGCTGGAAAACTTCCAGGGCATGATGTTCATCGGCGGGTTTTCCTACGGCGACCACATGACCAGCGGCCACGTCTTCGCCCTGCGCGTGAAACACCACATGCAGGCGCAGCTCCAGCGGTTTATCGACGACGGCAAGCTGGTCATGGGTATCTGCAACGGCTTCCAGGTCATGACCAAGATGGGGCTACTCCCCGGCCTGGACGGCGACTATTTCACGCCCGGAATCTCGCTGATGCAGAACGACTGCGGCACCTTCCAGAATTTCTGGTGCGATATCCGCTTCGAGGAAAGTTCCCCGTGCGTCTTCACGAAGGGGATCGGAACCCTGCCGCTGCCCATCCGTCACGGCGAGGGCAAGATTTTCACGCTCGATGCCGCGCTTCTCGAAAGGATCGAGGCGCAGGGCTGCGTGGCCGCGCGCTACGTGGATGCCGACGGCAATCCCACGCAGGCGTTTCCGGCCAACCCCAACGGTTCGCTCAACGCCATCGCCGGACTGTGCGATCCCACCGGCCGCATCTTCGGCATGATGCCGCACCCTGAGGCCTACCTCTTCCCCGAAAACCACCCCAACTGGGACAAGCAGAAAATCGACGGCACGCTCCCGGAGCGGGGACTCGGCCTCGGCCTTTTCCGCAATGCCGTCGATTTCATCAACGGGAAATAGCCCATGCCGAACGACCTGCAGGATAGCGCGGCGGTTGCCGCGCGGCCAAAGCCGGAGCGGCTTCCGCCCTGGTTGCGGCGGCCGATCCAGACCGACGAGGCCTATGCCGAGGTGCAGGGGCTGCTCCGCAAGAACGGGCTGCACACGGTCTGCGAGGATGCCAAGTGCCCGAACCGCCACGAGTGCTGGAACCACGGCACGGCGACCTTCATGATCCTGGGCAACATCTGCACGCGCGACTGCCGCTTCTGCAACGTGGCCTCCGGCCAGCCGGACGGCGTGGATCTTGACGAACCCGAGCGCGTGGCCGACGCATCCGAAAAGATGAAGCTGCGGCATGTGGTGGTGACGAGCGTGACGCGCGACGACCTGCCGGATGGCGGAGCGGATATCTTTGCCCGCACCATCGCGGCGGTGAAGCAACGGATCCCCGGCGCAACCACCGAGGTGCTCACGCCCGATTTTGAAAAGGAGCACCTCTACCATGTGCTCGATGCCGGACCGGACGTCTTCAACCACAATATCGAAACGGTGGAGCGGCTCCAGGCGCCCATCCGCAAGACGGCGACCTATGCCGTCACGCTGGAGGTGCTGCGCAACGCGGCGAAATATGGCGACGGGTCGATCAAGGTGAAGTCGGGCATCATGCTGGGGCTGGGCGAAACCAACGAGGAGGTTTTCCAGACCTTGGAAGATCTGTTTGCCAGCGGCGTGCGGCTGCTGACGATCGGACAGTATCTGGCGCCGACGCGCTCGCATGCGCACACCAAGCGCTTCGTGACCCCGAAGGAATTTGCCGAATTCGAGGAGGCCGCCTATGCGCTGGGCTTCGAGGCGGTGGCGTCGGGGCCGCTGGTGCGCTCCTCCTACCGGGCGGACAACATGGTGGCGGTCTGATTCCATGCATGAAACGGGCAACATCAAAAAAGTGGAGAGCTTCTGCGTGCTGGTGTGCGCCCACAACGAGGCGGAGCACATCGGCGGCGTGGTGCGGACGGCGCTGGAGCAAACCCCGTGCAAGGTGGTGGTGGTCGACGATGGCTCGACCGACCAGACCGGCGCGATCGCCGAGGCGGCCGGTGCCTATGTGCTGCGCAACCCGGAAAACCTCGGCAAGGGCGCCTCGCTCAAGCGCGGGTTCGAGCTGGTGCGTGAGCGCGAATGCGATGCGGTGGTCGTGGTGGATGGCGACGGCCAGCACGACCCGCGCGAGATCTCGCGGTTTCTCGATGCCTACCGCCGCACCAAAATACCCATCCTGGTGGGCAACCGCATGGCCGACACAAAAGGCATGCCGTTCCTGCGGAAGCAGACCAACCGCTTCATGTGCCGGATGCTCAACCGCCTAGTGAAAATCTATATCCCCGACCCGCCCTGCGGCTTCCGCTTCTACCGCACCGATATCCTGCCGTTCATCATGAGCGACGAAAAGCGCTTCGCCTTCGAATTCGACATTCTCGTCCACGCCGCGCTGCGCCACATCCGGATCGACTCGGTGCGGATCTCGACCATCTACCATCACGGGAAAAAGGGGCATGTTGCGCCGCTGCGCGATGCCTGGCTGCTGCTGCAAAGCATCTTGGAACATTTCCCCATTGGAAAACATTCGACCCCGGACAAGGAGGACTTTTGAACAAAATCACACGGACAATCCTGCTGGTTTTTATCGCGCTGCTTTTTTCCAATGGCTGGACTTTTGCGGGGGAAAACTTCCAAGGTCCGGAAGAGGAGCACGAGATGCATCGCGGCGAAAAGATCGCGCGGTGGATGGAAGACAAGGGTCTGGGCCGGACGGCGTCGGTCGCGGCCATCTCGACGCTACCGATCGTCGAGCTGCGCGGTGCCATCCCCGTCGGGATCGCCGCCTTCGGGATGCCGTGGTGGAAGGTCTACCTCGTGGCCGTGGCGGGCAACATGCTTCCAATCCCCTTCATCCTGCTGTTGCTCGGGCCGGTTTCGAACTTTCTGATGCGGTTTTCCGCCGGTAAGAAATTCTTCGACTGGCTCTTCGCCCGTACGCGCAAAAAAAGCGCGAACATCGAGAAGTACGAGGCGTTGGGCCTGACGCTTTTCGTGGCGATCCCCCTGCCGGTGACCGGCGGATGGACTGGGGCGATGGCCGCCTTTTTGATGGGGATTCCCTTCGGTAAATCCATGCTCTACATTTTGATGGGGGTGATGATCGCCGGGGTGGTCATGACCATCCTTTCGCTGCTCGGCTGGGCGGGGGCGTTCATCGCCGGAGCGGTATTGCTTGCATTGGCCGTGGGGACTATCCTAAAAAGCTTCAAAGCAAACGGAGGAAATATATGACAGATCAGGAAATGCTTGATGCGGTAAACAAGATAATGAAAGAAGAGGTTGCGCCCGCGCTGGCCTCGCATGGTGGGGGGGCGACGGTGAGCAAGGTCGAGGATGGCGTGGTCTATGTCGAGCTCGAAGGCGGCTGCAAGGGCTGCCCCGGCGCGCGCATGACCATGAAGAACGGAATCGAAGGCCTCCTCAAGGAGCGCATTCCGGAAGTCAAGGAAGTGGTCGACGACACCGACCACCTCTCGGCCTGATTTTCCAAGGTCTGGAAATGGTTCGCAGCGCACCGGCACCCCTTTTGTCGGTGCGTTTTTTTTCGATTGCGGACGGGAAAGAAAAACCGTTGAATTGGATTCCCCGATTTGCGACTGTACGTGATTGCGGCGTTGCCGGTCTTTTCTCTTGGCGCAACGCTTCGGAACCGCTCCAGTGGAGATCTGCCGATGAAAATTTTGATTGCCGAGGATAATGCCTTTTCCCGCACGTTGCTGAAAAAGACGCTGATGAAGGCGGGCTACGAGGTCATTGCCGTCGAAAACGGCGAGGCTGCCTGGGAGGAGTTCCGCAAGGAGGATCCGCCGAGGCTGGCGCTGATCGACTGGCTGATGCCCCGGATGAGCGGGGTGGAGCTCTGCCAGAAGATCCGCGAGGTCTACAGCGCCTTTCCCCCCTACCTGATTCTTCTGACCGCCAAGACCGGGAAGGACGACGTGCTGGAGGGGTTCTCTGCCGGTGCCGACGATTTTATCAAGAAACCGTTCGACAGCGGCGAGCTGCTGGCTCGCATCCAGGTGGGGAGGCGGTTGATCGAGCAGCATGCTCAGCTACATTGCCTGATCGATTCCATCCCCGCCCCGATCTATTTCAAGGATGGTCGCGGCTACTACCTGGGGTGCAACAAGGCCTACGAGGCATTTGTCGGCCAGAAGGAGGACGACATCATCAACCGCACCGACGACAGCGTCATGCCGTCGGCCAGGGCGCAGGCCTCGCACATGGAGGATCTGCGCGTGCTGGCGAGCGGGAACCCCCTGGAGACGGAGGGCTGGGTGGAGCGCGCGGACGGGGAGAAGGTCTATCTCCGCACCCAGAAAACCCCCTATCTCGAATCCGCCGCCGGATCGACCGGCATGGTGGGCATCAGCAGCGACCTGACCAAGCGCATCCGCATGGAGCAGGAGATGAGGCGGCTGGCCGTGGCGGTGGAGCAGTCTTCCGAATCGATCATGATCACCGATGTGGATGGTACCATCCTCTATGTGAACGCCGCCTTCGAGTCCACCACCGGATATCCCGCCGGGGAGGTGCTGGGTCGCAAGCCGAGCCTGCTCAAGAGCGGACGGCAGGATGCCGAATGCTACCGGAAGCTGTGGGAGTGCATCGCGGCGGGAAAGACCTGGGAAGGCCGCCTTACCAACCGGAAAAAGGATGGCAGCCTGTTTGATGTCGAGGCCGTGATCTATCCGATCCGCGCCGACTCCGGGGAGGTGCTCAACTATGTGGCCATCAGCCGCGATATCACCTGGGAGATGGCGATCGAGAAGCAGATGCGCCAGACCCAGAAGATGAACGCCATCGGCGAGCTGGCCGGCGGGGTTTCGCACGACTTCAACAACATCCTCACCGCCATCCTCGGCTATGTGACGCTCTGCATGGAAGCGGTCGAGGAGGGGGGGAAGGCCCAGGGCTATTTGCGGGAGATCGTCAAGGCGGGCGACCGCGCCACCAAGCTGGTGCGGCAGATCCTGACCTTCAGCCGCCAGGAGGAGCAGCTGTTCCACCCGGTGGCGCTACAACCGGTGCTCCGGGATTCGCTCGGCATGGTCCGGACCATGATCAAGGCCGACATCGAGGTGGAGGCCGACATCAACGAACGGTGTGGTGCGGTTTTCGGGGACACCACGCAGATCCAGCAGGTGGTGGTGAACCTCTGCACCAATGCGGTGCATGCGCTGGAGAAGGGCGGGGGGACGCTGCGCCTCTCGCTCAGGCAGGTGGAGCTGCTCGGGAGGAAGGATGGCGGGCAGGTGGTCGACCTGGAGCCGGGGCTGTACGCATGCATCGTGGTTTCCGACACGGGCTGCGGCATGTCGCCGGAGGTGATGGAGCGGATCTTCGAGCCGTACTACACCACGAAAAACAAGGGAGAGGGCACCGGGTTCGGACTCTCCATCGTGCATGGCATCGTGCAGAAGCACCGGGGCTACATCGCCGTCGAGAGCGAAGAGGGAAAGGGAAGCGTTTTTACCCTCTATCTTCCCCTGCATGTTGGCACCGAGGAGGAAAAGGAGCAGGCCATCGATCAGGCCACGCCGGAAGGTTATGGCCATATCCTGTTTGTCGACGACGACGAGACGGTGCTCGCGATGGGGCGCGAAATCCTCGAATCGTTCGGCTACACCGTAACCACCGCCACCGACGGGAAGCGGGCCCTCGATGTTTTCCGGCAGGATCCCGCAGCCTTCGATGCGCTGGTTTCGGACTACAGCATGCCCCGGATGAACGGGCAGAGGCTGATCGGCGAATGCCTGCGCCTGCGCCCCGGGCTGCCGACCATTCTTTGTAGCGGCTATATGGAAAAGGTCGAGGGCGAAAACCTCGACGAGCTGGGCCATACCGCCTTTTTCCCCAAGCCGCTCGACTGGCGCGCGCTGACCCGCACCCTCCAGCGGGAGATCAACAAGCAGGATTGAGAGGAAAACCGTTGCGGGAACCCGATTGTGGCGTGAATATTGCTATGTTCAGGGCTGCGTCCAGGGATTTCCGCTATGAACAGAATTGATCAGTATCTTGAAGAAATGCTGGAGAAGGGATCCAGCGATATCCACCTCTCTACCAACCACCAGCCCTGCTACCGCGTCGACGGCGAAATGCAGTTCCAAAGCGGCGAGGAAAAGTTTTCCGATGGCGAGCTGCGGGAAATCCTCTACGAATTCGCCCCCGAGCGGAACATCCAGGAGCTGGAGGAAAACTGGGACACCGACTTTGCCTACGAACTTCCCGGCATGGCGCGTTTCCGGGTCAACATCTTCATGGACCACGAGGGGATCGGCTGCGTCATGCGCCAGATCCCGTCGCGCATCCCCAC
>WFRA01000105.1 GCA_015486775.1 Kiritimatiellales bacterium
GCCCCGGCCGAGGCGCACCTTTTCGTGGGCCACGCCGGCAATCATGGCGGCGTTGTCGGTGCAGTAGGCCGGTGGGCTGAGCAGCAGCGGGACGCCGGTGGATTCCGAGAGCTGGGCGAGCTTTTCGCGCAGGCGCTTGTTCATCGAAACCCCGCCCGCGCAGGCAAAGCTTTTCACGTCAAACTTTTCGAGCGCGCGTTTGACACGGAGGACGAGCGCATCGCAGATGGCCTCCTGGTAGCTGGCGCAGATGTCGGCCAGCTCGTCGCCCGCGGGAACGTGGTCGAGATTTTTGACATGGGTGAGCAGCGAGGTCTTCAGGCCGCTGAAGCTGAAGCAGAGGTTGCGGTCGTATTTGTAGATCCACTTGCCGCGGTCGCGCTGGTCGAGCCCGCGCGGGAAGCGGATGGCGGCGGGGTTGCCCCCCTCGGCGGTCCGCTGGATGACGGGGCCGCCGGGATAGCCGAGGTTGAGCACGGCGGCGGCCTTGTCGAGCGCCTCGCCGGCGGCATCGTCGATGGTGCTGCCGAGCAGCTCGTAGCGGCCGGGTTCGCGCATCATCACCAAGCTGCTGTCGCCGCCGGAGACGAGCAGTCCAAGCATTGGAAAGGCGGCTTCGGGCGCGGGGGCATCGGGGTGCATGAAGATGGAGTGCAGGTGGCCTTCGTGGTGGTTGACGCGGATGAGTGGCTTGCCCAACCGCAGTGCTAGGGTCTTGGCGGCGGAGAAGCCGATCAGCAGCGAGCTGGCCAGGCCGGGGCCGTAGGTGACGGCGAGGGCGTCGATGGAGCCGTAGGTTTCGCCCGCATCCGAAAGCGCCTCTTCGATGATGCCCGGAAGCTTTTCGACATGGCTGCGCGTGGCGATCTCCGGCACCACGCCGCCATAGGGGCGGTGCTTGGCGATCTGGGAATAGACCGCGCTGGAAAGTACGTTGCGGCCGTCTTCAACAACGGCCGCAGCGGTTTCATCGCACGAGGTTTCGATTCCGAGGATTTTCATGGAAAAAGGCCTTGGGGAAGTTTCCGACCTTTGGACTTTCGACCTTCAGACCTTCGACACCCTTCCTCCCCTACATCGCGCCCTCTTTCTGGGCGGCCTCGTATTCCTTGATCTCCTTGTCGAGTTCATCGAAGGCCTTGGAGGCGCGGAAACGTTCGTAGAGATGCTTGGCGCTGTTGTTCTTGAGCGATTCGTCGACGATGCTTGGGTCAAGCACCATGAGGACATAGGCGGTGGTGATGCCGTCGTTGGTCTCGTACTTCTGCATTTTCGGCACGGTTCCGTTGAGGGTCTGGGAGGTGATTTGCTTGGTGGCGGAGGAGAATACTTCGTTCATCTCGGAACCCTTGGCCTCGCCCACCTCTTCGTTGAAGGCCTTCTCGAGGTTTTCGATCTTCACCGAAACCAGCTGGGCAAGATTCTTGCGGGCTTCGAGTTTGGCCTTGGTGATGGCCATCTGAGTGTTGCGGGATTCGCCCAGCCCCACAGAGGCCATGCCGCCCTTTTCGGAAATTTTTGCGACCTCTTCCTGCATGTAGTCGAACATGGTCTTGTCCGATTCCATCTTGGGTTTGGACTTGCATCCGGAAAAACCGATGCAGGCCGTCAGGGCGAGAAGGGTAAAGGCTGTGCGTTTCATCTTGAATCTCCTGTTTTGTTTTTCCTGTTTGGCCGGAACACCCGTCCGGCACTCCTTTGAAAACGATTTGCATTATCCAGAGATTGGAAAGCAACCGCAACTGTTTTTTTAGGTGCAATAGCTCTCAATCCGTAACTTACAGTTTGGATTGCTGGAAAGATGGAAGAACGGATTTTTGGAAGAAAAACTGGCGTGGCCGGACAAGGTATCACCGAATGGGTGACATGAAGCGAATTTTTCGTTCATGGAGTATTTGTAGCCATCCAGCCATCCCGTCTTCCAACCATCCATGTGCCTGGAAAAATAATTTGTGAATGCAAATAGCGCCACCGGCGCGGTTATCGGTAAGCGGTCTCAATCAGACATCCATTAACTCCTTGCGCCCCTGCTCTGGAAGGGTAGAATGGCACCCGTTCAAAGGGGAGGATACCATGGAGACGCTTCAACCGCCAATCGCCCGCATGCAGTCTAAGAAAGCATTGCCGTTGCTTTTTCTGCTGGCCACCGTCGCCACGGCAGCCGCGTGGCAGTCTGGAGATTTTTCCTACATGATAAACGCCTCCGGCGACTCGGTCACCATCACCAACTACACGGGCTCCGGCGGTGAGGTGACCATTCCCGGCACCATCGCAAGCCTGCCGGTCACCATGATTGGTTACAGGGCATTCCTCGATGCGGATAGCATGACCGGGGTCACGATTCCCGACAGCGTCGTCGAACTTGAAGACGAGGCTTTTGGTGCCTGCAGCATCCTGACCCGGGTAGCGATCGGGGACGGTGTTGTAGAGATCGGCGGATCCGCATTCTGGGAATGCACCAAGCTATCGGATCTTACATTCGGCAACAGCGTCTCAAACATTGGAGGGGGCGCATTCAGCAGATGCTTCGACTTAGCCAATATCACCCTCCCCGACAGCGTTGCCAACATAGGAAGTAGTGCATTCAACAACTGCACCAGCCTGGGGAGCGTTGTTATTCCAGAGAACGTCGCCACCATCGGGGGATCTGCATTCCGTCTTTGCCAGGCGATGGAAAGCATAACGATCGGCAGCGGAACCACCTCCATTGGAAGCGGTGCATTTGGTGCTTGCACCAGCCTGACAAATATTGCCGTGGATGCGGCCAACCCGGCCTACAGCAGTTCAGACGGGGTCTTTTTCAACAAAGACCAAACCACGCTATTGCAATTTCCCGGGGGGAAAACGGGGAGCTACACCATTCCCGGCAGTGTCGCCACCATCACCCCCTCCGCATTTTCTTCCTGCCACCTGACGGACGTTACCGTTCCTGGAAGCGTTGCCACCATCGGTAGCTATGCCTTTTATGGCTGTTCGGCCCTGACGGGCACCTATTTCGAAGGGGATGCCCCCGACCCGGGAGCCTCTGGCGACTACATGTTTCAATATTCCAACAACGTGATCGTCTACTACCTGGCCGGGACGGCGGGCTGGGGCGCGACCTACGGGGGGCGGCCGACGGCCCTGTGGCTTCCCGCCGATTCGATCATCCTGGAGGATCCGGGCGTTGCGGCGAACCAATTCGGCTTCTCCATCAACGGTGCCAGCGGGCAGGTGGTCGTGGTGGAGGCCAGCACGGCGCTCACCAACTCCGCCGCCTGGCTGCCGCTTCAAACCAACACCCTCGGCAACGACCCACTCTTTTTTGGCGACCCGCAGTGGAGCAGTTATCCGACCCGGTGCTACCGGGTTCATACACAATAGAAATGCAGGCAGAGGAAAACCTTTTTTCTAGGTGCAACCACTCCGCCCAATCGGATATGTTGCCCGACATGAAAATTCTCTTCCTCGCCAATCGGTTGCCGCACGAAAGCGTTGCGGGCGGGCACCGGCTCATCTACCAGCGCATGCGGCTGCTGATCGAGCAGGGTCATCAGGTTGGCTTGGCCTCGTTTGTCGCCCCCGGAAATGAAAAGTTTGTCCCCGCCATGTACGGGATGCTCCACGAGCTCGAAACCGTTCCCGTTCCGCAGCGCAAGATCCTAGTGCGTGCCCTCCGCGACTATGCCAGTAGCACCCTGCCGGCCATCTTCTGGAAAAACTATTCAAAGTCGATGATGCGTGCGGTCGGCGACATGGTTGAGCGCACGAAGTACGACGTGGTGGTGGCCGAGTTTGGCGAGATGGGCATGTATCTCTACCGCAACCCCTACCTCTCCGCCGTGCGCAAGGTGGTCTCGTGCCACCGCTGCCTCTCGACCGCCTTCGGAAAATATGCCCAGACCGCCGGGCTCTCCCCCGCGCTACGGCTCAAGAGCGCATCGCAGCTCCGGAAGCTCGAGGTGTTCGAGTTTGAGATGTATAGCGTAATGGATCATATCCTGACCCTCACGCCGGAAGATCGCTTTACCCTCCTCAACTATGCCCCCGAGCTCCCTGTCACCGTCATCCCACCCGGCATCGACCTCGACTATCTCGACCGCAAAACCCTTCCCGATCCCGGCACCCCGCCCATCGTGACGATGTGCGGCTACTTTGCCGACAAGTCGAACAACGATGCCGCGCTGTGGTTCGCGCACGAGGTCTGGCCCCTCGTCCGCCAGGCGCACCCCGACTTGCAGCTCCATCTGGTCGGGCTCGGTGCCGGAAAAGAAATCCGCCATCTCGCCGACCGCGACAAGCGGATCGTCGTGGTCGGGGCGGTCGACGACCTGCGCCCCTACCGGGAAAAAGCACGCATCTTCGTCAACCCCATGCGGCTCGGCTCTGGCCTGCGCATCAAGGTGCTCGAAGCGATGGCCACCGGCCTGCCGGTCGTCTCCACCTCGCTGGGCATCGCTGGCATTCCCGCGCAAAACGGCGTCAACTGCTTTATCGCCGACACGCCCGAACTCACCGCCGACTCCATCGGGTGGCTACTCAGCGACGCGGCCCTCTGCGAATCCATGGGGCGCGCCGCCAAGGAGATGGTGAAGGCGAAATACGACATCCGTTCCACCATGCGTGGGCTTGAACAACTGCTCAAGGAAGTGGTATCTATCTGACGAATGGGAAGGCGGAAAGTCAAAAGGTCGGGAAATCGGTAGTCACGCAATACGCAGCACGCAATACGCAGTACGCAGTACGGATCAAAACATGTCCACGGGATTCCAGGGAAAGTTCCATCGGCAGAACATGCTTTCGCGTTTCGCGAAGGAGCTCGTGCGCCGTTCCCGCTCCAAGTGCGAACTCTGCGAAAAGAGCGGGGCAAAACTCGAAGTCTGCGAACTCCCCCCCTTCGGGGAAGAGCCCTTTCCCGACGGCTGCGTCTTCATCTGCGAGGAGTGCCGGAAGCAGATCGACAACCCCAAGAAAACGATCCCCTCCCACTGGCGTTGCCTGAACAACTCGCTTTGGTCGGAGGTTCCTGCAGTGCAGGTGGCCTCCTTCCGCATGCTGCGCCGCCTCGCGCACAGCGAACGCTGGGCAGAGGAGCTTCTCGAAAACGCCTATCTCGACCCCGAGACCGAAGAATGGGCTCGCCAGGCCGAATAAGATGAACGCGAGAATCCTGAAAACCTACTGGGTTGATGTCCTTGGCTGCAAGGTGAACCAATACGATGCCCGGCAGATTGCCCAGCTACTCGAACGCTATGGCCTGCACCAAGCCGAAGCGCCGGAGCAGGCCGACTTGGTCGTAGTTCACACCTGCGGGGTGACGGCCGCCGCCGCCCAAAAGTCGCGCCAGACGATCCGCCGGATGCAGCGCGGGAATCCGCTGGCGGAAGTTGTCGTTACGGGTTGCGCGGCGAACGAGGCGCTCACGAAGACGGCGCTCTCCCCCACCCTGCGCGTACCGGCCGGGGCGGACTGGCTCCAGCATCTGGCCGTGCAGATCGAGCAACTCGAAACGCCGAAATCGGGTCTTGCCGAAACCATCGAAACCGATGCCTTCGCCGTCGCCGACTTTGGCGATCACACCCGCGCCTTCCTCAAGGTGCAGGATGGCTGTGACATTGGCTGCACCTACTGCATCGTTCCGCAGCTGCGCAAGGCGCCGCGCGACAAAACCATCGAGGCCGCCGTGGCCGAGGCAACCCAACTGACCCAAAAGGGCTACCGCGAAATCGTCGTCACCGGCGTGAGCGTTGGGCTCTATGGCCGCACATCCGGCCAATCGCTGGCCGGGCTGCTCCGGCAGCTGCTCCAGGTTCCGGACCTTGGAAGAATCCGCCTCTCCAGCCTGCATCCCGGCGAGCTGACCAACGAGCTGCTGGAGGTCTGGGCGGCCTCGGGGCGGATCATGCCGCACCTGCACCTCTCGTTGCAGTCCGGCTCCAACGCCATCTTGCAGGCGATGCGGCGCGGCTACACGGCGGAGGAATATCTGGGTGCGGTGGAGCGCGCCCGCGCCGCGCTCGGAAACCCCGCCTTCACCACCGATATCATTGTCGGTTTCCCCGGCGAGACCGACCTACACTTTGAAGAGACCCTCGCCTTCTGCAGGCGGGTTGGCTTTTCCCAGATGCATGTCTTCACCTATTCCCCGCGTCCAGGAACCCTGGCCGCAAAAATGAAACAGCAGGTCAATGGTGCCGTGGCCTCGCAACGGAGCGACCGACTGCGCGAACTAGCCAGAGAGATGGCGCTGGAATTCCACCGCCAATTTCTGGGGAGGCAGATCGAGGTGCTGGTCGAACGGGTGGACGGGGACAAGGCCACTGGCTATTCCGAACACTATGTCCC
>WFRA01000106.1 GCA_015486775.1 Kiritimatiellales bacterium
GATGACCCGGGTGCGCTTGGTGATCTTCCGGGCCACATCGGCGGGATCCATGTTGACCGTCCGGGGATCGATGTCGGCAAACACCAGCTTGGCACCAATCGCGAGCGGATAGGCAACCGAAGCAATGAAGGTGATCGAAGGGACAATGACCTCGTCACCCGGCTGCAATCCAGACAGCTTGTAGGCAATCTCCATGCCGCCCGTCCAGTTGGCGAGGAAGCAGGCATACTTCACGCCGAGCATTTCAGCAGCCTCCTTTTCCGCAGCGGCCACCTGAGTGCCCAGCGAGAGCTTGGTGGCCAGGGAACTCTGCTTGCCAAGCTGCTGAAGCGACTTTTTTACCTCGCGCAGGGACTGCGTATATTCTTTCCCTTCTTCGGCGGGAGGCATCAGGAACTTCACTACCTCCGTGGTATCCAAGGCATTGAACCGCTCTCCGACGGTGTGCCACGGCACCCGGGCATCACCCACTGCATAGCGAAAATCGGATTGTTGTTTTTTCTTTGTTTTCGGCATTGTTCTTCTCCTTTTATAATTTTGGTTTAATTGATCTCAACGACCCTGCCTGTTCGCGCGGACTCGTAGCAGGCACTCAGCACTTTCTGGCTACGCAGTCCAACATCGGCGCTAAGCGAGGTTTCGCGTCCTTCCAGAATGGAAGCGCTAAACTCTTCAACCTCGGCCCGGTACATGTTGACCGGCTCCGGGTTGATGGCCGCGCCCGCGCCGCCGCCGGTATTCTGCAACCCGTCGTAGTCGCCCGCATCCTCTTCGAGATAGGCCACCATCTCGCCCGCCTCGCCCTGCCCGATCGTTCCCTCGGCCAGGATGCTTCCCTTGGAGCCGTAGAGTTCCAGCCGGGTCTTGCTGCTGGCATCCGGTATGCAGAAAAAGGTATCCACCGTGGCGAGCGCGCCGTTTTCAAAAGAGAGAAGCGCAACAGCACTATCTTCGCTCTTGTAGTCGTGAACACTGTTATTGGTGAAGCAACTGACCTTCTTCACCTCGCCAAAAAATAGTTCCATCAGATCAATGCAGTGGCCGCCCATATCAATCAAGCTACCACCCCCACCCTGCGCGGGATCCTGCCGCCAGGCTCCCTCCATCGGCGGATACCAGCAGGAAAGCTGCGCCCGCCCGTAGACCGGCTGCCCCAATTTGCCGTCCTTGATCAGTTTGGCCGCCGCCTGGTGCTGCGCGAGGAAGCGCATCATGAACCCGACACCCAGCTTGACGCCGGCCTCTTCGCAGATGGCGATCATCTTTTCGGCCTCGTCGTTGGCCATGCCGAGCGGTTTTTCGCAAAGCACATGCTTGCCCGCCACGGCGCAGGCCCGGACCTGTTCATAGTGCAGGTTCGCGGGCGTGGCGATGTAGACCACATCGGCATCGGTGGCAAGCAGCTCGGCCTCGCTACCGACGGCCTTCGCCCCGAACTCCTTTGCAAGCGCCTCGTTGGCCGCCGTGTTTAAATCATAGACCGCGACCAGCTCCGCATTTTCCGCCGCAATAATCCCTTCCGGAATCGTCCGCCGTTTTGCAATACCGCATGATCCCAATACCGCCCATTTTACCTTTTCCATAATTCCAACCTCTCCTCTCTAGCCAACTGGAAGACTCTTAACCACAAATGAACACGAATTCTCGCAAATGAGTTTTCTATGTTTCCAATTGTCGTTCCTTTGTGACTGATAATTAGCGCTCATTAGCGTCCATTCGTGGTTCAAATCTATCCCGCAAAACGGAGGGTGCCGAAGTACTGCTCCTGATGGAAATTAAGCACTTCGCCTTGGGGTGCCCAGGATCCCCAGTGGGGATGCGAGCAGCCGTCGGCGCATTTGTATAGGTTGGTCCGCCAACAGGTACCGTCGACCGGGTCGATCTCGCCGGCATGCTTCGAGAGCACGGCGAAAGGAATGGCGAACTCCAATACCCAGTCGGTCGGCTCGGGGCGCTCCGGCTCCACGACCGGGGGAAGGGAGTGATAGATCCCAACCGCACGCCCGTCCTCCGGAGGCAGGGAAGCGATTCTCGAGTCGTCGCCAATCGGGAAGGCGACCCTGTTATAGTGGAGAAGCAAGGCACCACCGCAGTTCATTTCAAAGTTAAAGTAGCCGTCGGCTCCCTCCGGCCAAACAAAAAACTCCACGCAGCTATCCCTCCAGACGGGGCTCTGGAACTCCGTTTCCAGACATTGGACATACCGGTCGTGAACCTTGAATATCCCGTAGATACCGGAATCGTCGTACAAGAGTTTCGCCTGGGTTTCTGGACGATGATCGCTGCTGTCCCGATGGAAACAGGCGATATCAAGCGGCTCCACGCCACCCCAAACCGACCCATCCCACAACCCCTTTAATTCGGGGCGCACATCCGTTCGCCCTACCTTGTATTCGTCCATGCAACCCCCTTCCTGCTTTCTAGTTTGCAAATTGAAAATCTGACAAATATTGCGCTTGCCGTCAAGCGTGTTTTTTCTCCAATTAAGCATGATGCCCCCCTTGTGCCCAAAATGCAGGGGCACGCTTTAAATTTCACCACGCAAAACAGAGTTGCGCCCGAAAAACCACCGTGTTACTTTTTCCGCATGGTTCAACTAGATAGAATAAAAACAAACGGGAAGCAGGAACTGGCTTTCCACGAGCGCAATCTGCGCACCTCCGTGTTGTCGTTGCTCCGGACGGAAGGCGACATGCCCCGGGCGCTGCTTAGCGAGAAGCTGCAAACCACCCCGGCCATGATGACGCGCTGCATCCAGCGCCTGCAGGCCGAAGGGCTGGTTCGCAACGAAGGCCGGAGCAAGGGACGCGGCGGTCGCATGTGTACCAACGTGGCGCTCAACCCGGATGCCGGTGTGTTGGTCGGAGTGGAATACAACCGGCAGGAAATCACAACGGTTGCCGTCAACTTTGCCTGCCGGATGGAAAAAACGCGCTCCTTCCCCATTCCCAAAAAGGCACAAGACGGCTCGCCGGAAATCCTGCTGCCCGCCATCTTCGATGCGATCCGCAAAACCTGCCGTTCAGTGGCAAAGTCCCGCCCGCTTCTGGGCATCGCCGCTGTCGATTCCGGTGTCGTCGACACTCAGGCCGGCATGACGATCCTATCTAACGCCCTTCCAAAATGGCGCCATGTGCCCATTCGGCAAAAGCTGACAGACCAGTTCGGGATTCCCGTCCACCTCTCCAACTCGACCAGCGCCATTCTTGCTGCGGTCGACCGTCACGAGTTGTCGCGGCGCTATGCAGATCTCCTCTATCTGGAATATAGCCAAGGGGTCTCCTGCGCGATCAAAAGCAACGGCCAGCAGCTTCTCGGAGCCCGCGGCATGGCCGGCGAACTAACCGTGGCGGCGGGGAACGAGGAAATCCGCCCGGACTTCATCGAAAAGACCCTCGGCTTTTCGGCCATCCGCCAGCGACTCCACGAAGCGGGGCATCCGGCCTTCCAGACCGCCGTGCCACGCGCCGACATGATGGGAAACATTCTCGCGCTGGCTGCCGGAGGAGATCCGCTGGTTTCAAAAA
>WFRA01000107.1 GCA_015486775.1 Kiritimatiellales bacterium
AGAAAGGGTATCACACGCAAACAGAGAGCATCTCTGTGCCACCGAAAAGGCGCTCAGCCGCAGAGGAGTACTCTCAGATTACCATGCGCCGAATTCCATCATCAGGTGACACGCACTCCAATCAAGGAAGGACGACCCACCGCACCGTGGAACCAAGGGCATCACGAAGGGTTGTGGATATTGACTTTGAGCCAGGGCGCAGAGGGGAGGGTGAGGTTGAATGGCCGAATGGCGAGGTCGCCATTCGCTATAGCATCGGGACGTACGCGACGGGGTCGTCCCGGAACAGCAATCTCTACGTCAACTTGTATGTATTCGACTCATCGGGCAAACGAGTTGGAAGGGAAAGCGATCTGCTTCTTGGCGACGGGGCACGTGAACGTGTAACTAAGGAGCACTTTGAGTTCAACTACGGGGAAATCACCGTGCGCGGTCGCCTGCGGAACACACGGGTTCAGCATTACAACGCCCGCACAAGGCAGGGATGGGGTTTCAAGGGTACACTCACGCTTGAGGCCATTCTCCGGGATTGATGATGAAACACGGAGGCCGGGAAAACGGGTCAGCCGATGAATTTTAGAATCAAGCGGGAAAACGGGTCAGCCGATGACTTTTAGAATCAAGGATTTTTGGGGAGGAAAAATGGGAAAACACCGATTGGAAAAGATGTTCAATCCCATCCGCAAACAGGACAACACCCCGTCGAATACCATCGCCCTCACCGAACTGGCTCCAACCCTTGGAACTGAGGCCAAAGTCGGCCTCACCGCCTTCGGCGGAGGCTTCACCCGGTGGTATTGAACGGGTGATGCAACACCCGAGCAGTTTTTGTTCGCAAAACGAATGGATCATCCATACATTTTGCGAACAAAAACTAATGAAGGCATATTTAGACCACTATATCGAAGAGCTGTTGTCCTTGGGGCGGTATTGTTTTACCCGAAATGAGCTAAGGGAGCGGTTCGATGTTGGCGACGCTGCAATCCGGCAGTGTCTTCGGCGGCTTGTTCGTTCTGGAACCGTTCGTCCCATCCGCAGCGGATTCTACATTATCGTTCCTCCGGAATATAGAAGTCGCGGGATATTGCCTGCGGAAATGTTCATCGACGATTTCATGCAATATCTTGGTCGGCCCTATTATGTTGGGTTGCTCTCCGCCGCGGCCCTGCATGGAGCCGCACACCAGCAACCCCAGAGCTTTACCACCCTTATCGCCAAGCCTGCCGTCCGGCCCATCCGGGCGAATGGGATGAACCTTGTTTTCCCTGTAAAATCCGCCATGCCTACCATCGGCATTGAGCAAAAAAAATCAGCGGCGGGATATTTCAATGTTTCTTCGCCTGAGCTAACGGCACTCGATCTGATGGCTTATCTCCAGCAAGTTGGCGGTGTTGCCGCAATTGTTTCTGTCCTGGAAGAGTTGGCTGAACTGTTGAACAAGGAAAATCTTGCCCATGTTGCAAAGGAGGCCGCCCAGACTTCATCCCTACAACGGCTCGGCTATGTTCTCGACGAAGTGCTTGGCGAAAAGGGGCTTTCCGGGGTCGTTTTGGCGGAACTTCGCAATCGCAACTGTTTCCATATCCCTCTCGCCCCATCGGTGGAAAGCCGCGGCGGTCCAACCAGCAAGCCATGGAAAGTCAGAATCAATATCGACTTGGAGAGTGAGCTTTGATCCCGCGAGCCCACATTACCCACTGGAAGCAGTTTGCCCCGTGGGTCAGCGATGCGCAGGTCGAACAGGATCTCGTCATATCGCGTGCGCTGGTCGATATCTATTCCGATGAAATGCTGGCCGGCGCACTAGCCTTCCGGGGCGGCACCGCGCTCCACAAGCTCTACTTTGCTCCGGTGCCACGCTATTCGGAGGATATCGATCTCGTCCAGATCCGCCCCGAGCCCATCGGTGCCGTTATCGACCGGCTCCGCGAAACCCTCGACTACCTTGAACCGCCCAGGATCAAGCAGAAGGATCGCAACACCACTCTGGTCTTCCGGTTCGAGACCGAGGTGGAACCCGTCATTCGCATGAGGGTGAAGGTCAAAATCAACTGCCGCGAGCACCGCTTTGTTTTTGGAACCACCAGGAAACGCTATGGCGTGGAGTCCCCTTGGTTTACGGGGAC
>WFRA01000108.1 GCA_015486775.1 Kiritimatiellales bacterium
GATTCGTACAAATGCTTCCTGCTCGACGGCGGCACCGTGGTGATCGAAGACTACCTGGACGTGCGCCCCGAAAACACGGAACGGCTCCGCGCCCTGTTCAAGGCGGGGCGGATCCAGACGGTCATGTGGTACACCCTTCCCGAAATGTCCACGGTCGCCCCCGAGGCGCTGATCCGGAACCTGCTGGTCGGAAAGCGGATGGCGGATGGGTTCGGCGGCGCGGTGAACGCCGGATACACCGCAACCTCCTACGGGCAGATCTCGCAGCTGGCGCAGATCTATTCAGGGTTTGGAATCAAATCCGCCCTCTCCTACCGAGGCACCAACAAGCATCAGGTTCCGCCGGTCTGCAAGCTCGAAAGCCCGGATGGATCGCAGATTTTCCACTTCCGCTGCTTCGACGAAGTCACCCGCACCAACTGGTTTTTCTTCCCTCACTACATGCTCCTGCTCGATAAATACCCGCGCGACCTCAGCACAAAATGGAAGCCGTCCGACCACCCCGTCCACATGGCCGACTCCGGCATGTACGAAACCGCCTTCCAACTGAAGGACGAAGGGATGGACTACAACACGGACGAGGAAAAGATCCGCGAAGCCATCCGCATGCTGGGCCAGCAGTCCGAGCCGCAGGAGGTCAACGGCCAGTTGCTTGCCTTGAACATGGAGGACAATGCGGTTCCCTACAAACACCTGCCGGAAATGATCGATGCCTGCAACGCTGCGCAGGACGAATACCGGATCGTCCAGTCGGGGGTCGACGACTATGTGGCGGCCTGTCTCGACGGCCTGGACACGGAAAGCGTTCCCGTCCACAAAGGGGAAATGCGCTACACGCTGGTCGAGGCCGGCTTCAACGGCCTACTGGGTTCGACGCACTCCTCGCGGATCGACCTGAAGCTTCAAAACGACCTGGCGCAGCGGGAACTGATCAACGTCGCAGAACCGCTGTCCGCCATGAGCGCCATGTTCGGCGGGTCGTATGAACATTCGCTGCTCGGCCGCGCCTGGCTCTACCTGCTGAAGAACCACGCGCACGACAGCATCTGCGGCGCGGCGATCGCGCAGGCCCACCTGGACAATCCCTACCGCTTCCGGGCGGTAACGGATCTTGCTCGTGAGTGTTCGCGCAAGGCCTGCGAAGAGATGTGGGCAAAAATCAACACTGCCGGTTCGTTCGCGGACGGCGACCTTACGCTCACCTTCTTCAACACGCTTCCGAACCCCCGGAAACGGGTGGAGCTGGTGGTGGTGGATTCCCCGCGTCCAAACTTTGGAAACTTCAAGGTGGAGGCCTGCACCGGGGTCGGCCCGATCGTGGAGGGCTTCGACCCCGACAAGATGCTGACCTTCCAGTATTTCGACATCGTGGACGAGGCGGGAAACAAAATCCCTTACACCATCCTGGATCGCGAGGATATCGACATGGAGGTCGAGCGCAAGCTCGACAGCGACGCGGCGGTGTTCGACATCCTGCGCACCCGGTTGTTGCTGGAGGTCGAGCTTCCCGCCATGGGCTACCGCACCTATGCCGTACGCCCCCGCCTGCGGGAATACGAGACCGACCCCAAGCCCAACGGCGAACGCGAACGGATTGCCGGGCACCGGGGAACGCTCGAAAACGAGTTCATCAAACTCAAGATCAACCCGAACGGAACCTTTGATCTCGAAAGCAAGGAAACCGGTCGGCTTTTGGCGGGGCTCCACGCCTTTATCGACGATGCCAGCACCGGAAATGCACACAAGCACAGGGGAACCCTGCGCGACTTCGAGGTGAGCAGCCTCTGCAACACGACTCGGCTGAGCTTGGTCGAAAACAATGCCATGCGCGGAACTTGGAAGATCGACCAGGAACTGATGGTTCCGAACCGCGCCGCTACCAACGCAAAGGATCGGTCGCAGGATCTCGTACCGCTAGCCGTTTCCACGCGCATCACGCTGAAAAAAGGCAGCCGCCGGGTGGAGCTCAAGACCACGCTCGACAACCCCGCTCGAGATCACCGCCTGCGTGTTCTCTTCCCGACCGGCGTCAAAACCGACTTTGCCCATGCGGACAGCCCATTCGATGTGGTGAAGCGCTGCATCCTCTGGGACGACGTAAAGGACAACATGGAAGGCTTCCACCCCTTCCAGCCGATGCAGCGCTTTGTGACGGTGAGCGACGGAGCCGACGGCTTCTCCTTCATGGGAAAAGGGCTCGGCGAATACGAGCTCATGGACGATGAAGACCGCACCCTGGCTGTCACGCTGTTGCGAACCTCCCGCGTGGCCATGAAGGCCAACCGCGGGCAGATGACCCCCGACGAAATGGAGCGGCACAACGGGCACCACATCCTTGGAAAACTGGAATGCGAATATGCAATCACCGTACACAAAGGCGGATGGGATACGGCACAGATTCCGCAGCTCGCCGACGACTTCCGCACGCCCGTGCGCATCCTGCAGGGCGTTCCAACGTCTGGAAAACTGCCCTCCACCCTCTCGCTGATGGAGATCGGAAACCCGGAAATCCAGGTTTCCGCCTTCTACAAAAGCGAGCAGGCCGACGGCTATATCCTGCGCCTCTGGAACAGCGCCGCATCGGATCGGGAAACCAGCATCTCCTTCAAGGTCGATGTCCACTCCGCAAAGATCGTCGCCATGGACGAAGAGCGGGAGATTGCCCCTCTCGACTGTTCGGGAAAAACAATCCGGCTGGGGATCGAAAAGAGCCAAATCCTCACCCTGCTCATCCAACTCGATGCTATAGGACCTTGTATTTTTTGAGAAACAGGGCATAGATGGACGCAGGTGTATATGTAGGTTGACGCGAAGCGAGCCGACAGGCAACCTCCGCTTCGACTTTCGTGCGGCACAAGACGAGGCAGAGCCTCATCCTACGGCCAGATACACCGGCGTGCGAACCAAGGAAAGCCCGCCCGAAGGGCGATATGTAGCTTGGACAATCCGACTGGAGAGTTGCCCCTCCTATTCGACGCGAAGGCACTTGCAAGCTTGCCACATCCCCGGCGAGCCGCCATGGTCTCTGCTTTTTAACCGACCTAACAAAGGAGACATATCATGGCATCGGCAGCAGCACGGCATATTTTGGTGGCAACGGAAGCGGATTGCGCGGATCTAAAAAAGCAGATCGAGGGCGGCGCAGATTTTGGCGAACTGGCAAAAGCGCACTCCAAGTGCCCCTCGGGCGCGCAGGGCGGCGCGCTGGGAACCTTCGGCCCCGGACAGATGGTGAAGGAGTTCGACGAAGTGGTCTTCAGCGCGCCCATCGGCGAGGTGCAAGGCCCCGTCAAAACCCAGTTTGGCTTCCACCTGCTGGAAGTCACCCACCGCATTGATTGACGGGAACTGCAGAAATGAGAATTTCGGAGAACTGGTCTGATGATGTTGAATCCCGGACCGGGTCTTTTTTTGCCCAA
>WFRA01000109.1 GCA_015486775.1 Kiritimatiellales bacterium
CTGCAAATATCAATGATATGACGGTAAGCATCACGAAATCTTTCGGGACCGTCTGCAATAGAGGTCTCTCCGTAAGCACCGGTCTCTTCTGCACCGTTGTATAGCCCATTCCAAGGGAACCAACTGCCGTTGACTTCTGTTCCGAATTCTGCAAGAAGTGGAATACTCGTATTGGCTGCATCTTTTGCCCACTGTGTTAGTTCATTGTCAAAATCTCCATCAATGATTTTTTGCATTGAAAAAAGGGTGTCAGCAACGTATTCCCCAAAGCTGGTTCGTGGCATAAGTCGAATAAATGGGATTTTTCCTGTTGATGATATTGTCTTGACTGCTTCAAATGGAAAACGAATCCCGTCGATCCAATTGTTCGAAAAGTAAGCCCAAACAATGTTTTTATCCGATAATTCGACAAACTCATTAATCCTATCAGCAGTAACAACATCTTCTGTTCCGCCAAAATCGGGGAAGGCAGAATGATAAATACCACTAACAGGTGCAACCAATTTACCATTCTGAAAATTCGCTCTCATGATAAACGTATGAGAACTAACACCTCGTCGGTATGCATCGAGACTTTCTAGTGAGGAATCTATCCGTAATCTGACTCTCCTTTTGCCATCCTTCCAATTTTCATTCCACCAAGAAACAGCCTTAACTCTCGGATAATCATCACCCTCAAGACTTTCAAAAGCATTTTTTATCCACTGAGCTTTTTTGTTTTCTGCCATTTTACCAACCCTGCCGTTATAGCAAGAACATAATGTTATTACAAGTATTAATAGTGTTATTTTAACTCTATTTATCATTATCTTGACCATTAGTTTTTGTTAACGCCTCACATCGTCGGCAGTAAAAAGCAGAGCGAGGAATGAGCGGCGCTTTTTACTATCCGAGTGAATGTGATTGTTAAATAATCCGTAATCGCTTTTTATCAGGAGATGACCATGTTGCAAAAGCTGAAACCGGAAGAGGAGCTGGAGTTTCTGAAGGAGATCCACGGAGCGGAGGACTATTCAAGATTGTTCGCCGCGCTGAAGGATTCGTTTTCGCTGCTTCAGGCGCGTGCCCAGATGCTGCTGGGGCTGGCGACGATCTGCCTGACGATCACCGGGTTTTCCGGTCCGCGCATGGCGGCTTCCAATGCCTGGAGCCGGTTCTTTATTGGCTTCGGCTTGGTCTTCGTGCTGTTTTCCGTAATGGCATTGGTGCTGGGGCCGTTGCGTCTGCGTTGGATGACGGCGTGGAAGGCCGAGAACATCGATCAGACCCTTTTGCTGCATTTGCGGCAGAGAAACCTGCGTACAAAATTTTACCGCGTCGCCATGGTGCTGCTGTTGGTCGGCCTGACCGGCTACCTGCTGAGTTTGGTTTTTTATCTTTCGGTCGTTGAATAAACAGGGAATTTAAAAACGTGGCCGCCTGATTAACTCAATCGGAAATAATTAGACACCTCCGATGGAGCTGAAGCGGCTGCTTCTCGATGCGATGGTGAAGGAGCCCGTCAGCAGGTCGTTCTCGCGGGTTAATCTCGCCAAGACAGGGCACCCCCCCCTACTTGACGCAGATACTTTCCACACCACTCCACCAGCGACGCGGGTCGCGATATTGATTCTGAAATAAATTGACTTGAAGGGGGGCAATCTCCAAGTTGACCCGCTGTTTTCTCCGAACCAAATACGAGGTTTTTATGACCCAAAACGATTCTATCGATAAAAAAGAGTTCTGCCCGACGGGTTTCCCCGAGGTGCAGGGCATGTATGATCCGCAAAACGAGCACGATGCCTGCGGGGTCGGCTTTATCTGCAACCTGCGCGGAAAAAAATCGCACGACATTATCCACCACGCGCTGGAAATCCTAGTGCGCCTGACCCACCGCGGCGCGGTGGGCTCCGATCCGCTCACCGGCGACGGCGCGGGCATCCTGCTACAGATTCCCCACACCTTCTACAAGCGCGAGTGCATGAAGCTCGGCATCGAACTCCCCGCCGCCAAAGAGTATGGCACGGGCCTGGTCTTCCTGCCGAAGGACGAAGCGCAACGCGACCAGTGCAAAGCAATCCTGGAACAGGCCGTGGTCGACGAAGAGCAAAAACTGCTGGGCTGGCGCAAGATGCCGACCAACAATTCAAGCATTGGAAAAACCGCGAAGGCCTCCGAGCCAGACATCTGGCAAATCTTTATCGGCCGCGGCGAAGCCGTGAAGGACGAGCGCGAGTTCGACCGCATGCTCTACATCATCCGCAAGGTGGCGGAGAACAAGATCTTCAAGTCCGACATGCCCGCGAAGGACGACTTCTATGTCCCGACGCTGACCTGCCGCATCATTATCTACAAGGGTCTGCTGCTGCCGGAACAGATGGAGGAATACTACCCCGACCTGCTCGACCCGGAATTCGACTCCGCGCTCGCCCTCGTACACCAGCGCTACTCCACCAACACCTTCCCGGCCTGGAAACTTGCGCAGCCCTTCCACGTACTCTGCCACAACGGCGAAATCAACACCGTCAAGGGCAACTGCAACTGGATGAACGCCCGCCAGGGACTCTTCGAATCGGAGCTCTTCGGCGAAGGTATCGAAAAGATTTTCCCGATCATCCAGCCCGGCCTCTCCGACTCCGCCTGCCTCGATCAAGCCGTCGAGCTGCTCTACCACACCGGCCGATCGCTGCCACACGTGATGATGATGCTCATTCCCGAGGCGTGGCAAAACCACAAAACCATGTCGCCGGAAAAGAAAGCGTTCTACGAATACCACTCCACCCTGATGGAGCCGTGGGACGGCCCGGCATCGATCCCCTTCACCGACGGCAGCTGCCTCGGTGCGATCCTCGACCGCAACGGCCTGCGCCCCTCGCGCTATGTCGTGACCAAGGACGGCTACGTGATCATGGGCTCGGAGACCGGCATCGTGGATATCGATCCGGCCAACGTGGAATACAAGGGCCGCCTGGAGCCGGGCCGCATGTTCCTGGTGGACATGGAGGCCGGACGCATTATTTCCGACGAGGAGATCAAGCAGGAGATTGCCACGCAGCAGCCCTATGGCGAGTGGGTGGAGCAAAACCTGGTTGACCTCGAAAAGCTCGTCGAAAAAGAGGCGGCACCGGCGGACACCGAAGGCATCCTGGATCGCCAGCGGCTCTTCGGCTACACGATGGAGGATCAGAACCACATCCTCGCCCCCATGGCCACCACCGGCATGGAGGTGAGCGGATCGATGGGCATCGACACCCCGCTGGCGGTGCTCTCCGACAAGCCGCAGCTGCTCTACACCTACTTCAAGCAGCTCTTCGCGCAGGTCACCAACCCGCCGCTCGACGCGCTCCGCGAGGAGCTCGTCACCTCCGTGCTCACCAACATCGGCACCGAGCAGGATCTCTTCACCGAAACGCCGGAGCACTGCCGCCAGCTCAAGCTCAGGCAGCCCATCCTCACCAACGCGGCCATGGCCAAGATCAAGGCGCTCGACCAGCCCGGCCTCAAAAACATCTGCCTGCCCATCACCTACAAGGTGGCCGATGGCGGGGACGGCCTGGCCACCGCGCTCGACCAGCTCTGCGCCGCGGCCTCCAAGGCGGTCGAAGACGGATACACCATCCTCACCCTCTCCGACCGCCCGGCGGACAAGGACAACGCCCCGATCCCCGCCCTGCTGGCGACGGCGGCGGTCCACCACCACCTGATCAGGAAACTCCAGCGCACCAGCTGCGGCCTGGTGGTCGAATCCGGCGAGCCGCGCGAAGTCCACCACTTCTGCACGCTCTTCGGCTACGGCGCGGGCTCGGTCAACCCCTACATGGCCTACGAGACCCTCCAGGACATGATCGACCAGGAGATGCTCAAGGACATCGACATGAAGATCGCTGAGAAAAACCTGCTCAAGGCGATCAAGAAAGGGATGCTCAAGACCATGTCGAAGATGGGCATCTCCACCCTGCACTCCTATCGCGGCGCGCAGGTGTTCGAGGCCATCGGCCTCTCCACCGCCGTGGTGGAAAAATATTTCTTCGGCACCGCCTCGCGCATCGAGGGCATCGATCTCGAAGGCATCGCCAAGGAGGTGGAGGCCCGCCACAAAAAGGCGTTCCCCGCCCGCAAGATCCCAAAAACCCTGCCGCTCGAGGTGGGCGGTGCCTACAAATGGCGCCGCAACGGCGAGGACCACATGCTCAATCCCCGCGCGGTCGCCCTGCTGCAGGAATCCACCCGCACCGACAGCATGGAGCTCTACAAGCAGTTCTCGGACATGGTCAACGACACCGGCCGCAGCGTCAAGACCCTGCGCGGCATGTTTACCTTCAATAAAGATCAGACGCCGGTTCCGCTAAGCGAGGTCGAGCCTTGGACCGAGATCGTCAAGCGCTTCAAGACCGGTGCCATGTCCTACGGCTCCATCAGCCAGGAGGCGCACGAAACCCTCGCGATCGCGATGAACCGCATCGGCGGCAAATCCAACAGCGGCGAAGGCGGCGAGGATGTCGAGCGCTTCACCCCCGACGCCAACGGCGACCTGCGCCGCTCGGCGATCAAGCAGGTGGCCTCCGGTCGCTTTGGCGTGAGCAGCAACTATCTCACCAACGCCGACGAAATCCAGATCAAAATGGCTCAGGGTGCCAAGCCCGGCGAGGGAGGCCAGCTGCCCGGCCACAAGGTTAAGCCATGGATCGCCAAGACGCGCAACTCCACGCCATACGTCACGCTGATCTCCCCGCCGCCGCACCACGATATCTACTCGATCGAGGATTTGGCGCAGCTGATCCACGACCTCAAGAACGCCAACCCCTCGGCGCGCATCAACGTCAAGCTGGTTTCGGAAGTGGGCGTGGGCACCATCGCCGCCGGCGTTTCGAAGGGCAAGGCCGACGTGGTGCTGATCTCCGGCTACGACGGCGGCACGGGTGCCTCGCCCCAGTCGTCGATCAAGCACACCGGCCTGCCGTGGGAACTCGGCTTGGCCGAAGCGCACCAAACGCTGGTGCTCAACGACCTGCGCGACCGCATCCGCGTCGAGTGCGACGGCAAACTGCTTACCGGGCGCGATGTCGCCATCGCCGCCCTGCTCGGCGCCGAGGAATACGGTTTCGCCACCGCCCCGCTCATGACCATGGGCTGCGTGATGATGCGCGTCTGCCACCAAAACACCTGCCCGGTCGGCGTGGCCACGCAGGATCCAGAGCTACGCAAAAAGTTTACCGGCAAGCCGGAATACATCATCAACTATCTCCGCTTCGTGGCCGAGGAGCTACGCCAGATCATGGCCGATCTCGGCTACCGTTCCATCAACGAAATGGTCGGCGAGATCCAAAGATTGGATGTCCGCGACGCGGTCAATCACTGGAAAGCCAAAGGGCTCGACTTCTCGAAAATCCTCTACAAGCCGAAAATGTATCCAGAGGTTGGAAGAATTCAAACCAAGATCCAAGACCATGGCCTCGCCGGGGCGCTCGACCACATGCTCATCGAAAAGGCCCAGCCCGCCCTCGGCGGCGGGGAGAAGGTGGTGATCGACACCGAGCTTAAAAACGTCAACCGCACCGTCGGCACCATGCTCAGCCACGAGATCTCCAAGAAATATGGGTACGAGGGGTTGCCGGAAGACACCATCACCATCAACGGAACCGGTAGCGCCGGGCAGAGCTTCGGCGCATTCGGCGCGCCGGGCATCACCTTCAACGTGCGCGGCGATGCCAACGACTATTTCGGCAAGGGGCTTTCCGGTGCCAAGCTGATCATCCGCCCGCCGGAAACGGCCACCTTCAAGCCCGAGGAAAACATTCTCGTCGGCAACGTGGCCTTCTACGGCGCGGTAAGCGGACACGCCTTCATCCGCGGCCTGGCGGGCGAGCGCTTCTGCGTGCGCAATTCCGGCGCCGAAACCGTCGTCGAAGGCATTGGCGACCACGGTTGCGAATATATGACCGGCGGCCGAGCCATCGTGCTCGGTCCCACCGGCCGCAACTTTGCCGCCGGCATGAGCGGTGGCGTCGCCTACGTGCTCGACAAGGCGGGCGACTTTATCGAAAACCGCTGCAACCCCGACATGGTCGACTTCGACCCGCTCGACGAGGACGACATCGCCTATCTGCAAAAAATGATCGAAAAGCATGCGGAATACACCGGCAGTGAAGTCGCCAAACGCCTGCTCGTCGACTGGCGAGGCACGCTCGCCCGCATGATTAAAGTGATCCCCGTCGACTACAAGCGCGCCCTCGCGCTGCTGGCCGACGAGGAGCAGACCGGAGATTAGGAAAAAAGGCCTTAGGCTGTAGGCTATGGACTTTAGGTATGGGTGAAACGTTCCCTATAGTGAAACTGAATGAAATCCGATCGCGCATCCATTTGATGCGCAACCGGAGAATCATGCTCGATTTTGAGCTGGCGGAGCTCTACGACGTGACCACTGCCGCCTTGAACCAGGCCGTGAGGCGAAACATCAACCGTTTCCCGCCAGATTTCATGTTCCAGCTGAAGAAAGAAGAGGTGGATGCTTTGATGTCACAATCTGTGATATCAAAACCATCTGGCCGGGGAGGAACGCGAAAACCGCCTTCGGCCTTCACTGAACAAGGGGTCGCCATGTTGTCCAGCGTGTTGCGTAGCGATCGTGCGGTTCAGGTGAACATTGCCATCATGCGGGTGTTCGTACGACTGAAGCAGGTTCAGTTAGGTAGTGCAAAATTGGCCCTGAAGTTTCAGGAATTGGAAAATGCCGTGGAGGAAAACGGCGAGAATATTAAACTTTTATTCAATGCAATTGGCGAATTGATCAAGCCCGTGGAGCCAAGTCAAAAATATCCGATGGGCTTTCAGCCATCAAAAAAGAAACACTGAGGTCTGTTATGGGAAAACCGACAGGATTTAAGGAATACAAGCGGCGGACGCCGGTCGAACGACCCGTCGAGGAACGCATCGAAGACTACAACGAAGTGTATGAGCCCTTCCCTGAAAAAAAATTAAGGGAACAGGCCGCGCGCTGCATGAACTGCGGCGTTCCGTTCTGCCACATCGGCTGCCCGCTCGGAAACATTATTCCCGAGTTCAACGATCTCACCTACAAAGGGCTTTGGAAAAAGGCCTGGCAGGTGCTCTCGGCCACCAACAACTTTCCCGAGTTCACCGGGCGCATCTGCCCGGCACCGTGCGAGGAAGCCTGCGTGCTGGGCATCAACGAACCCGCCGTAACCATCGAGAACATCGAGAAGATGGTCATCGAGCATGCCTACGAAGCCGGCTGGGTCGTTCCTGAACCGCCCGGAAGCCGCACCGGAAAAACCGTCGCCGTGGTCGGCTCGGGCCCCTCCGGCCTCGCCGCCGCCGACCAGCTCAACCGCGCCGGACACACCGTGACCGTCTTCGAGCGCGCCGACCGCATCGGCGGCCTGCTGCGCTACGGTATCCCCAACTTTAAACTCGATAAAAGCGTCATCGACCGCCGCATTGCGGTGATGGAAGCCGAGGGGATTGTCTTCAAGGTCAATGCCGCCATCGGAACGGATCTCTCCGTCGGCGAACTCGACGGCTTCGATGCCATCGTGCTGGCCGTTGGTTCCACCACCGGCCGCAACCTTCCAATCCTTGGAAGGGATGTCAAGGGCATCCACTTTGCCATGGAGTTCCTCGCACAGCAAAACAAGGAGTGCGAGGGCGATACCGTGGAAGGCAAGATTTCCGCCGAAGGCAAGAACGTAATCGTCATCGGCGGAGGCGACACCGGCTCGGACTGCGTCGGCACCTCGATCCGCCAGGGCTGCAAATCGGTGGTCAACTTTGAGCTGTTCCCGCAGCCCCCGAAGCACCGCCCCGCGCACCAGCCGTGGCCCTACTGGCCCATGAAGCTGCGCACCAGCTCATCGCACCGCGAGGCCGAGCAGGATCCGCGCAACTATGCCCTGCTCACCAAGGAATTCCTGGGCGACGACCACAACCAGCTCAAGGCCGTCCGCACCGTGAACGTCGAGTTCAACAACGAGTCGGGTCGCTCCGTCATGGATGAGGTCGAAGGAACCATCAAGGACTGGAAGGCCGATCTCGTGCTGCTGGCGCTCGGCTTCGTAGGCCCCGAACGCGGGAGCGTCATCGACAGCCTCGGCATCGAGCTCGACGGACGCGGCAACATCAAGACCTCCAAAAACTACCAGACCAGCGTCGAAAAGGTCTTCGCGGCGGGCGACTGCCACCGCGGGCAATCGCTCGTGGTCTGGGCCATCTCCGAAGGCCGCGAAACCGCCCGCAACGTCGACCTCTTTCTCATGGGCGAAACCGACCTGCCCACCAAAGGCGACGACGACCTGCCGAGGCGATAGGGAGGGGCTACGCTCCCGGATGTTCCAAGGCTTGGAACTCCGGGGCTGGCGGCGGCTTCCACACCCAGGCCAGCACGCAGCGGGGACTCTATCTTTCGGTGTAACGACGTGTAGGCATCAAAAACTAGCTCTATCGTTGGGCAACCTACCATTTTATTGATTTCCGGTTGTTTTGGTTTTGGAGTTCTACTACCTTTAATGGCAGTTTTTCAACAGAATGAAACCAGAGGGACTTTATGCCAACAATTCAAAAACTTACCAATGAACAACACAAATACAAAGTTGACAAAACCTATCAACGTCCAACAGATGCATGGAGCACCCAAGACAACCAGTGCCTGATAGACACGATTTTGCGCGGCGAGCCTATGCCTATCTTTTTTGTAAACTATGTGTCTGGGGAGGATATATATTACGTTGTAGACGGCCAGCAGCGACTTAATGCGATTATGAAGTTTTACAAAAACGAGTTAAAATTGAATAGGAAATTCTCTGGAGAAAGCCGAAACGGACAAACTTTCAATGGAGAGAATGCACTTTCAGATGAGGATCGGGATGCATTTCTAAACTATTCCCTGACATTCAAAATTCTCGAGGATTATGATGATGAACGTATACGAATGATCTTTTCTCGCCTGCAAAGAGGTAAGCCTCTCCAACTTGGAGAGCGGCTTAACGCCAGACCAGGAAGCATTGTGGAACGTATGCGCGAAATAGCCAATCACCCATTCATGCAAAAATCGGTGGGGGTGTACCAAGGTCGCTATGGGGTTTACCCGGATGCCGCACGTATTTTATTTTACGAAAAACACGGAGCCAAGCAGTCTGGATCCAATGAACTCTATGACTTCTTCGATAGACACGCAGATATGCCAAAGAGTGACTCCGCTTACAAAAATGCGGTCAATGTGCTGAACTATCTGGAGAAATGCTTCCCTGCGGATCCCGGAAAGTATAAATATCTAGAAAAGCATGCATGGGTGGTGGCTGTCTACACCATGGTACGGGATTTGAAACAGTTTTATTCACTAGTTGGACAGGAGCGAGAAATCCAAAATTTCATCAGATCCTTTCATGCCCATGTGTATTCAGAAGATTTCCGATCATCCAACAGAGACTACCAACGCTTTTACGACAATGTCCGGGGGGGGTGGTCTGAAAAGCTCATTGCTATCCGATGCGATATCCTGCGCAGGTGTTTTCTAAAAGGGCATTCTATTCCTGAACTGGATGATCGTCGTCAGATTTCCGATGAGGAAAAAATCGCTGTTTTTGCACGACAATCCACCTGCACGAAATGTGGCTATAATTTCAAGGACTACAAAGATGCGGAATATCACCATATGGAGTTGTATTCCGAAGGGGGCGAGTCCTCTATAAGCAACATTCAAGCTCTTTGCTCGAAATGTCACGACAAGGTTCACGGAGGAGGGGAACTGGTGTTGCCGAGCGAGGAGGAAAAGGACGAGATCGATTAGCGGGAGGGAGGAGAATGAATTCAAAGGAAGTGCGGTGGCGGCAGCGATTCGAGAATTTCGAAAAGGCCTACCTGCTATTGGCCGAAACCATCAAGATCGAAAGCCCCTCCGTGGT
>WFRA01000110.1 GCA_015486775.1 Kiritimatiellales bacterium
AGATGAAGCCGGAGGTGGGGTTGGGGCCGGTCGGAACAAACACGGTGATGGTTCCGTCGTCGTGCCGGTCGGTAATGAATGCCGTCACCTTGGTGTCATTCTCAAAAATCTGTACCAGCGCGACGGAAGAGAACGGCGACTCCTTCTTTCCCAGAAACTGGTTCACGGTTTCCTTGACCATCTTGTAGCCGGGCGCCTTGCTCAGCAGGCTGTCCTCGAAGGCGGCATAGATCCAGCGGCCCATGCGCGTGCGGACAAAAAGGCCAACCAGAAAAAAACCGGCCAGGATGACCACAAGAACAACGGCCGTGGCGATCAGCTGCTCGTACCGTCCTGGAAGCTCAATATGCTGCTCGACCAAACGGGTCAGAGGCCGGATACCGCGGCTCACCACGCCAAAAAGCCATTTGAAGGCAAACCCCAGAATAACGGCGGGAAGAATAACGACGATGCCCCCGAAAATGGTTGTCCGGAAAAAGGTCTTTGTACGTTTCAACATGCAACCATCATGCGCGATCCCCGGGTCGCGATCCAGAACCTTTTTGCCCCTACCCCGGCGAAAAAAGAGGCAAGCCGCCTCAGGAATCCCCTTCGCCCCCCGGCTCTTCCAATGCCTGGATCTCCTCCCCGTCGAGCTCGACCCTCTCGATCTTGGTGAAGCGGCTGGTGATCTTCTTGGCCGACTTGTTGACGTCGAGGACATCGCGGTTGGCCTGGTCGATGTGGGTGGCGAGCTTGTCCATGCGCTGCTGGAAGCGGCCAAAATCCTGCGAGAGCACGGTGAGGTGCTCCTGGATGATATGGACCTGCTTGCGGGTGGCAGCATCCTTGAGCACGGCGCGAGCAGTCGTGAGCACCGCCATCATGGTGGTGGGCGAGGCCAGCCAGACCCGGGCGCGCTGCGCCTCCCCGACCAGCTCGGGATAGTGGCCGTGGATCTCGGCGAATACCGCCTCCGCCGGAATAAACATCATCGCCCCATCGGAGGTTTCGCCGGGAATGATGTATTTGGAGGCAATGTCCTTTATGTGTTTCTTGATGTCCTGCCGGAACTGCTGCTCGGCGCTCTTGCGGTCGGCGTCGCCAAGGGTCGAGTCGGTCATGCGCTGGTAGCTTTCGAGCGGGAACTTGGAATCGATGCAGACCGTGCCGGTGGGCTCCGGCAGGAAGAGGACGCAGTCGGCGCGCACGCCGCTGGCGAAGGTGTGCTGCAAGGAATAGCTCGATTCCGGCATCATGTTGGAGATCAGCGCCGCAAGCTGCACCTCGCCGAAGGCACCGCGCGAACGCTTGTCGGAAAGCACCTCCTGGAGCGAAACCACGTTGCCGGAAAGCTCGGCAATCTTTTCCTGCGCCTTGTCGATCAGCGCCAGCCGCTTGAGCACATCGGCGAATACGGAGGTGGTTTTCTCGAAGCCCTTGTCGAGCCGCTCCTCGACCTTCCCGCCGATCTCCCCCAGCCGCCGCTCGTTGGTCTCGATCAGCTCCTTGACCCGCTCGCCAAACTGCCTGCTATTTTTTTCCAGCGACTCGTCGACCCGCTTGCGCACGGCCTCCACATCTTCGCGCAGATCCTTTTCCAACCGTTGGAAACGCGCATCGCCCTGCTCGGCCTGCATGGCGGCCTGGCGGCCCAGCTCGTCCAAGCGGGTGTTCACCCTAGTCGATCCCGCGAGCTGCAAAAACAGCAGCACCAGCAGAACGGCCAAGACAGCGGCAAGCAGAAGCATCGTCAACATCGGTTTCCTCCAAAGGTTGGGATCACTATGCAAAAAGTTCCATCCTTTGGAAAGCGCCGATGCCCCCGGAGTTCGGGGGAGGATGAGTGGAGGATTGGATGGTTGCAAACACCGCATGAACGAAAAAACTGAGCTGTGTCTCCCGCTCCAACATTCTCCGCCGATATTCCCGCCCCTTTCCCTTTGCGCACGGAAAGCGATTCGTGTATCACCGTCCGCACTATGGAAAAAACGCAGAGCAAAAGGGTTGTGGCCATTGTGGGCCGTCCAAACGTTGGAAAGTCGGCGCTGTTCAACCGGCTGGTGCGCCGCCGCGTTTCGATCGTCCACGAAGAGGTCGGCGTCACGCGCGACCGCGTGGCATGCGAAGCCAACTGGAACGGGGAGCGCTTCGAGCTGATCGATACCGGCGGACTCGGCCACTTCGACAAGGAGGTGAGCGACGACCAGATCGTGGCGGGCACCGAGGCGCAGGCGGAAGTGGCCATTGCGGATGCTTCCTTTATTGTATTCGTGGTAGACATCACCGACGGGCTGGCGCCGCTCGACGAAGAGGTTGCCCGCATCCTGCACCGCAGCGGGCGCACCGTGCTGCTGGCGGCCAACAAGGCCGACAATCCGGAGCGGGACGAGAACGCCTACGAGTTCGATGCCCTCGGCTTCCCGGTCTTTCCGGTCTCCGCCCTGCACAACCGGGGGATTGGCGAGCTGCTCGAAGAACTCATTCCAAAGCTCCCCAAAGAAGAGAACCCCACCGAGAAAAAACCCCTGCGCGTCGCCGTGGTGGGACGTCCAAACGCCGGGAAATCCTCCTATATCAACCGCCTGCTGCACGACGAGCGCGTGATTGTCTCCGACATTCCCGGCACCACCCGCGACAGCATCGAGATCCCTTTCACCATCGGGAAGGGCGAGACCGCCCGCCACTACCAGCTCATCGACACCGCCGGCGTGCAGAAGGACACCCGCTCCAAAAGCGCGGTCGACTGGTTCAGCAACCTGCGCACCGACAAAAGCATCGAACGCTCCGATGTCGTAGTCATGATGCTCGACGCCGAAACCGGCCCCACCTCCCGCGACAAAAAGGTGGCCGCAAAAATCATCGATGCCCAGAAGGGCGTCCTGCTGCTCGTCAACAAATGGGATCTGGCCAAGGAGGCCGACCAGGAGGTCACGCAGACCAAATACCTCCCCGCCCTGCGCGAAACCCTGCCCTTCATGGGATTCGCCCCGGTTGTATTTGTCTCCGCCAAGAGCGGCTACAACATCAAGCGCAGCATCGAAGCCATCGACTACGTGGCCGCGCAGACCCGCACCGAAATCACCACCGGCGTGCTCAACCGCGTCATCCAGAAGGCGTGCGACCGATATCCGCCGCCCATCGTCAAGGGCAAGCGGCTCAAGGTCTACTATGCCACCCAGACCGGCACCGAGCCGATCTACATCAAGGTTTTCGTCAACAACCCCGCCAACGCGCGCTCCAACTGGGTCGCCTACCTCAAGAACCAGCTACGCGACGCCTTCGGCCTCGAAGGCGCCCCCATGTTCATCAAGCTCGTCGCC
>WFRA01000111.1 GCA_015486775.1 Kiritimatiellales bacterium
CATTATCGCCGACGAAAACGGCAAGACTTCGCTCGACCGCATCTATGCCGGCGGCGACATTGTCCTCGGTGCCGCCACCGTCATCCTCGCCATGGGCGAGGGCCGCAAGGCCGCCGCCGCCATGAACGAGATGCTGGCCAATAGCTAGCAAATAAAAGAGGAACCACGAAATGCCAGATTAGGCAGAATGATTTTGAGGCAGAATAATTTGCCCAGTCCTGTTGAGCGAAAAAGATTGTTCTGCCTCCTAATTATTTTGCCTATTTGATCCTGTTTGGGTTGAGCGCTGTCTGGCTTCTTTATTTCTATTTCAGGGATAAGTTATGGAACTGTTTGGTTTGGGTATCGGGGAGATCGCCCTCCGTCTGGCAATGGGGGCGATTATCGGCTTCTGCATCGGCCTGACCGGGGTGGGGGGCGGCGTGCTGGGCTTGCAGGCGATGACGCTGGTGTTCAAGATGGATCCCATTGCGGCGGTGGGCACCACCAGCCTCTATATTTTCCTGACCAACATTTCCGCGAGCTTCCACCATTCCAAGCTTGGGAACATTGCCTGGAGCGCCGTGGGCCGCATCCTCCTCGGTGCCGTGCCGGCCAACATCCTGGTTGCGCGCTGGATCAGCGGTCAGGCCGACAACGCCGAGTTCAAGCACGGGCTTAAAACCTTCATTGTCTGCGTTGTCTTCCTCTCCGTCGGGGTCATGATCCTGAACGCGGTAAACAAGTGGCGCAAGAAAGCCGAGAAAGAGGAGCGCACTCTGGCGCATCGAATCCAGGAATACTGGATCTTGCGCAACGTCCTTTGTGTTTTGCTTGGCGCGGCGATCGGCGGGCTGATCGGCGCTACTTCCGTCGGCGGAGGGGTGCTGATTGTCCCGATGCTGATGATCATTTTCGGCCTCTCCGCCAGCCGCACCGTGGGCAGTTCGATCTTCATCGCCATGGTGCTCACCCTCGTCACGGCGCTTGTCTATGGAAAGGGTGGCTCGCTTCAGGCTCACACCGCCATCATCATGGCGGTGGGCTCGCTCGGCGGCGTCCGCTACGGCACCCGCCTCTCCGTCAAGCTGCCCGACCAGCTCCTGCGGATCGTTATGATTGCCCTCATCCTTGCCGCCGCCATCATGATGCTGCTCCACCGCTGACGGCAAAATGCAGCGGCGTTTCCAGGAGACGCCGCGCTGTGAACGCGAACGCCTATGGGAAGCACCGCCAGGCACGGTATCCATGCCGCGGTGTTCTTGTCGCGCAAATATCCGCTGCGCCGGAATTAAACTTGACCCGCTAGATCGATCGGCGTAAAACACCGCACGTATAGTGGGCGTATTGATAAGGAGATTGCGACGGTGAAGCTGGATCGATGCGGGAAGTGCGGTTAAGTGGACATTGGCCCAGTCGGAGGCGAAAAGAAATATTTCCGAGTTCGTTCATCTAAATAGAATAACCGATTGCCGCATCCTGATTGGGGTTCGGGGTGTGGCAGCAAAAATAGGGGAAGACCATGAAAAAACAGATCGTTGTTGTAGCCGTACTATGTTTTGCATGCAGACTTGCAAATGCAACCGAATACAACCTCGCAACAGACTATTCAGTGAATAGCAATCCAACGGGAACCTGGACATACGGCTGGTTCCATACGCCCCTTCCCGGCGGATCCGATCTGGATCTGCTGAGCTGGAATTCCGGATCATCTTCGTGGACGGCCACCAATGGCATCAGCCTCTGGAAAAACGACTCCGCCTCCACCGTCAACGATGTGCCCCCCGGAAAGGTGGGCATGACGACTGCCTATGATCAACCCACCGTGGTTCGATGGACGGCTCCCTTCGAAATCGGACTCGCTACCATTCAGATTTCCGGCGAACTCTCCCAAGGGGCAACAGGCGCGGACGCGCAGTTTGAGATCCGGCGCGGAGCGGGCGTGGTCTTCACCGCCACCAACACCGCCACTTTTTCCATGCAGATGATGGTGGCACCGGGCGACGAGATCGACTTTGTTATTACTGAACTGGCCGGGCTACCCACCAAGCCGTTGGACATATCCATTACCACGATTAAGGAGCATTTGGCCCTCACCACGCTGGATGATTTTGACCACCATTCACTACTTCCATGGACAACGGTCCCCGGCATGGGCGGTATTGATCAGCGCTTTGAAGGTTCTCCCCCCACCAACTACTATATTACCGCGGGAAACGACTCGGGATGGAGCAAGGGGGCCTACAAGGATCTTCCGTTTGAAATTACGACCAATACCGACTTTATCTCGATTCGCCATTTTTCAAAAATTGGTACTGGAGGTACGGGATCCTTGGGTGCTCCCTACATTCGGTTGTGCGACGATTCAATAACCACCACAAACTCAAGCATCGTTGGCTGGGGACAGCGCGCCTACGCAGAGTATGGGGAGCCGATTGATGCCCATATTTATTTTTGGAATGGAGAGGGGGTTGCCACCGGTTCCGATGCTCCGTGGAATTTTGGTGAAAAGCTGGAGTTCCGCGCCGACATGGATTTGAGCTATGTGGATGCCGAGGGAAAATACGGCCTATTCACCCTTTTTATGAAGCGGACGGGTGCTACCATCTGGAGTCCGGTAGAGGGCTTGGTCAATATTGAAATGAAGGTGACCGATCCCACGACCATCACCAAAATCGCCACGATACTGAATTGGAATCCAAGCAAGGGCTATAACCCCTATATCGACGACATTCGCTACTGCACGGGTAAGCACGCCAACAAGGGAACCGCCACCAACCTGCTGGTTGGCCCCCAGTTTAACTATTCGCCACGCTCTTGGCGGACAGATGGTTTGGCTCCGTCTCGCATAGCTACCTACACCCCCCTGCATGACGGGTCATATATTTATTGCGACTCCTCCTACACAGCGGAGGTTTATCAAGTCGTCAGCCTGCCGGATCAGGGCTTTACGGCCGCAGACATCGATGCAGGTTTGTACCGTGCCGCCTTCGGCGGGTGGCAATATGCTGGCAACACCAGCCTATCGCATATTTCGGTTGAGTTTTTGAATATGACCAATCAGCTGATCAGCACAAGCAGCCTACCGGTAGTCACAAACGGGAGTGTTTGGGCGGAGCAGATGGCCACCAATACGATTCCTGCGCAGACCCGTTTGATCCGCTACCGTTGCGATTTGCAAGGCGGAAGGCTCGACGATGCCTATCTCTCCGTTCTCGGCCTTCCGCAGAACGATGTGGCGTTGACTGTGGCCTCCGATCTTGGCTCGCCGGTTCCAACCGTTGGAACCACGAGCAACAGCTACGGCACCGTTGTGAATTGTTCCGTGGCCGATGTGGTTTCCGGCTCTACGCAGTATGAATGCACCGGATGGACGGGAACCGGTTCGGTCCCAGCGTCTGGAACCTCCAACGCCGTCGTGGTCACGCTAACTGAGGACTCTTCCATCACCTGGAACTGGCAGACCAACTATTGGCTCGACGTCAATGTGACCGGCAACGGCTCCGTGGATGTGACCGACGGTTTTTACACCAAAGATTCCGAGCAGATCCTCACCGCCACGCCGGATGCGGGATGGCTCTTCATGGGCTGGAGTGGCGCGGCCTCCGGCACCAACGAGGCCTTCGTAACCATGTCCACCCCGCAAACCATCATGGCCACCTTCTCCGACGATGCCGACGGCGACGGCCTGCTCAACTCCAACGAAACCGCCATCGGTTCCGATCCTTGGAACCCCGACACCGACGGCGATGGTTTTGATGACGCGTTTGAGGTGCAGAAGGGATTGTCGCCAACAAATGACGATTCCGACGTTGCCACCTATATTCAGAATAACGATTCCTCGTTTGGACTCTATCCCTCCAACGTTGTGCTCGATGTGGCCGTCGGCCAGATCCTGATGGATATCGAGGGAGGGACTGCTCAGTTCAATCTTCAGCTTGAAGAGTCAGACGACCTTGTCACCTGGACCAATGCCGGGGAGCCGAAAGTCTGGAGCCGGCCCGTCGGTGGTGAGAAGAAATTCTTCCGTGTACGCTCTGGAAAGTAGCGATCCGCTTAAGCCCCGTCGAAAAACAACGGTTGCCCTGGCGCAAGGACAGTGAATATGCCGACGCATGAGCAGCTGATCGACCGTGCCGCCCTTGGAATCATGGTCTGGGTCGCCATTCTGCTGTTCGCCTATTCCGCCATGGGGGTGGCGTGGTTTGTTCCCGGCGATTTCGACTGGCGGGGTGCGATGTCCTATCATGGCGTAGCCCTGTCGGCATGGATGCTTCTCAACCTCGGAATCCTTCGGCA
>WFRA01000112.1 GCA_015486775.1 Kiritimatiellales bacterium
ACCCCGGTGCTATAGCCGCGATCCGCCAAAATTTTCTTGAGCGCGTGGAAGGTTTCGATGCCCATGCGGATCGAAGTTTCGAAGTCCGGCGCGTTATGCGGCGCAATCATGAACTCCTGGAAATCGACGCTGTTGGTTGCATGCTGCCCGCCGTTGAGTACATTCATGCAGGGCACCGGCAACAAGCAGGCCTGCTCGCCTCCGAGAGAAGAAAACAGCGGCATTCCCTTGGCCTGCGCCGCCGCCCGAGCCACCGCCATGGAAACACCCAAAATGGCATTCGCGCCCATGCGCGCCTTGTTTTCCGTTCCATCGATTTCGATCATGCGCCGATCCACCCCGACCTGGTCGTCGACCGACATGCCCACCAATTTGGGACCCAGTTCTTCCATCACATTCCGAACGGCCTTGCGGACGCCCTTGCCGCCATAGCGCGCGGGATCGCCATCGCGCAGCTCCACCGCCTCCTTTTCGCCGGTCGAGGCTCCCGACGGAACCATCGCCCGCGCCGAGATTCCATTTTCGAGAAAAACCTCCGCTTCAACCGTTGGGTTGCCGCGCGAGTCGAGTAGTTCCTGTGCCGTTACTTTCTTGATCTTCATCTGACTGCCTCCTTGTAGTTTTCCATGGAATGGCCCATGGCACCGTCGTTAGATAAAATAGGCTTTCAAAACATATTGCAGCATCATTCGCTGGGTATTGAAGAACGACCCGTTCAGGGCCATGGCATGGCGCATGATCTCCGCAAACCGATCTTTGTCGTGATAGTAAAGCGGAATGATGTCGTGTTCCAGTTTTTCGTAGAGCGAAGCGGCATCTTGCCCGTCGTCATGTTCATTGCCGGATTCCGTCTGCCCATCGCCCACGGCCCAGCCGGTGACCCCCTCTATGCACCCCTCGATCCACCACCCATCCAATACGCTCAGGGAGGGAACCCCGTTCAGGGCCGCTTTCATTCCGCTGGTTCCGGAGGCTTCCATGGGGGGGAGCGGGGTGTTGACCCACACATCGACACCGCCGGTCAGCAGGCGCCCCATGGCCATATCGTAGTTTTCCAAAAACACGATTTTGACATCCGGGCGGAGGGTCTCGCGGAGATCGAGAACGTGCTTGATCTCCTCTTTTCCTGGCTGGTCCTGCGGATGGGCCTTGCCCGCAAAGACGATTTGCAGGGCACCCACCTCCCGGGAAAGTTGCCGCAGGCGTTCGGAATCGTGGAGCAACAGTCCGGGACGCTTGTAGGTTGCAAAACGCCGCGCAAAGCCCAGCGTCAGCACCGCCGTGTCCAGCCCGGCGTTGATTTCCCGGTTGAGGGTGTCGATCAATTGGTTCTTCGCCAGTTGATGGGCATTCTGGATTTCCGAACGGTGTATCCCCAGGGCATAGCGGAGATTGAAGCTGTCGTCCCGCCAGCCGGGGATATGGCGGTCGAAGAGCGCCATGACCGGGTCGGAGGCCCAGGTTGCAACATGAACCCCGTTGGTGATGGCATCGACCTTGTATTCGGCGAACATGTGCCGGGAGATTTCGCCGTGCTTCTTGGCCACCCCGTTGACGTAGTGGCTGAGGCTCAACGCCAGGTAGGTCATGTTCAACTGCCCATTCCAGACGAAAACCTCCTCGAGTTCAAAGGCCCGGTGTTCGCCCAGAAGCCGCGTGGCCAGTTCCATCGGGAACCGGTCGTGGCCGGCCGGCACGGGGGTATGCGTGGTGAATACGCACTGTTTCCTGACCGCCTCGATATCCTCGGCCATGACCGCACCATCTTTCCGCAGGGCAAGATGTTCGTCGAGGAGTTCCAGGGTGAGCAGACTGGAATGGCCTTCGTTCATATGAAAACGCTGGAGGCCGTTGCAGCCCAGGGCGCGAAGCATGCGCACACCGCCCATGCCCAGGACAATTTCCTGGCAAAGGCGGTAATACGAATCGCCGCCGTAGAGGACATCGCTAAGCGTACGGTCGAAATCCGAGTTTTCCTCCAGATCCGTATCGAGGAAAAGCACGGGGATCTCGAACCCTCCGGCACCGTGCACAAGATATTGCCAGGCGCGCACCGCAACCTCCCGCCCCTCGATCGCCACATGGATTCGCGGCTCCAATTCCGTGAGCGAATCCTCCACGATCCAATTGACGGGCTCTTCCCGCTGGCCTTCCCGCGGATCCACCCGCTGGAAAAAATAGCCTTTGCGGTAGAGCAACGACACGGCTACCAGGGGCACCTTGAGATCCGCCGCCGCGCGGATGGCATCGCCGGCAAGCATGCCCAGTCCGCCGCTATAGGTGGGGATATCTTCGTTGACGGCAATTTCCATGGTGAAATATGCAATTTCCGCTGTTTTATACATTTTCTGCTCCTTTCCCTATGCGGTTCAATTTCAATTTGCGGAACGAGTCTCCGCCCTGCGGCGGGGCCACGTGGATCCGCGTTGGGACAACAGGGGCTTGTGCGAGGGATCGAAGACCCGGTATGCGAATAGCTTCACCCGATCGCTCACAAGGAACCAGATCAGCGCATAGCCCCAGACAAACAGGGCCCAACCCCAGCCGATGGGCGTCATGAACAGCCCGTAAACCGCAATCAATGTCGCCACGGCCTGGGTTCCGAAGACGGCCAGCAGCAGTGCCTTCGCAGGGCGGATGGACCAGAACGGGCCGCGCGTGCGCGTCAGGAAGATCGTCAGGTGCCCCGCCACGGACAGCATCAGGTACATCAGGGTCTGCAGGTGCGGGCGATCCAGCTGGTAGACGCGGTCGCCGAGATAGAACAGGCCAAACGCAGCCAGAGGGCCAAGAACCCCCAGCACGGTGGCAATGCCCAGCACCATGCGCATGTTCCAAGCCTCGGGCTTGTTTTCGTACTGGACGTTGTCGTAGGCAATGGACAGGATCGCCCCGTCGTTGAGCAGCGCGAGCATCACGATCATCACCGCCGTCAGGGGGTAGAAGTTAAAGACCAGGATGGCCAGCGTCATGAACAACAGCACGCGCAGGGTTTCGGCAATGCGGTAGATCGCGTAGCTGTTCATTCGCTGGAAGATTTTCCGGCTCTCCTTGATGGCATCGACGATCACCGAGAGCCCGGGGGTCATGAGCACAATGGATGCCGCCGCGCGTGCCGCGTCGGTCGCGCCCGATACGGCGATGCCGCAGTCGGCCTTTTTCAGTGCGGGGGCATCGTTCACCCCGTCGCCGGTCATGCCGACGATGTGGTTGCGCTGCTGGAGGACATCCACAATATGGAACTTATGCGCGGGGAACACCTGGGCAAAACCGTCGGCGTTTTCAATCAACTCGGCCAGCTGCCCCGTCTCGTGGTGCTTGGTGTCACCGAAGCCTTCGGCGTTGAGGATATGGCTGCCCATTCCCAGCTTCCCGGCGGTTTCGCGGGCAATCGCCACCTGGTCGCCCGTAACCATCTTAACCGTTACACCCATGTCCCGGGCGGCCGCTATGGTGCTCTTGGCCTGCTCCCGGGGCGGATCGAACAGCGGCAGCACGCCCATAAATTCCCATGCGCCCTGCGCATCGGTGCGGGCGACCCCGAGCGAACGGAATCCGCGTGCGGCGAAATCCTCGACCGCCTGTTCAACAGCCGACTTCACCGTGTCGGCATTGACCGAAAGCTCCAAGATCACCTGCGGTGCGCCCTTGGTTGTCTTGAACTCCTTTCCGTCCGCATCTTTGATGGCGGCCTCGGTGCGCTTGTGCACCGGATCGAACGGCTGGAAGTGAACCACTTGATAACCGGCCAGAGCCTGGTCGTCCTTCAGTCCGCTAATCACAGCCAGGTCGATGGTATCCTGATCCTCCGCCCGCGAGGCAAGCGCGGCGCAGAGCACCACCTGGTCGGCGGGGATGCCGTCGACACAGAAGGGTTCGCCAAGCGTCAGTTTGTTCTGGGTCAGGGTGCCGGTTTTATCCGAGCACAGGATATCCACGCCCGCAAGCTCCTCGATGGCCGCCAGACGCGTAACGATCGCCTCCTTCTTTGCCAGCAGCCGCGCCCCGACCGCCATGGTGACGGAGAGCACGGTGGGCATCGCGACGGGAATGGCCGCCACGGTCAATACCAGGGCAAATTGAAGCGTGGTGAGCATCCGGTCGCCGCGGAAAAGCGCAACGACGATAATCACCGTCACCAGGCTTACGGCGAGAAGGATCAGATAGTTTCCGATCTTCAGCACCGCGCGTTGGAAATGGCTCACGGTGTGCGCCTCCTGCACGAGCTTGGCAGTCTTGCCAAAATAGGTGTTGGCACCGGTGGCGTACACCAGCGCATCGATCTCCCCCTGGCGGATGATGGAGCCCGAATAGACAACATCGCCTGGCTTGCGGGAGACCGGCAGGGATTCCCCAGTCAGAGCGGACTGGTCCACCTCCACCGAATCGCCCCCCAAAAGCCGGGCGTCCGCCGGCACGATATCGCCCAGGCGCACACGGACAATATCGCCCGGCACCAGCTCGCGCGCCGGCACGGAGACCCACTGCCCCCCGCGCTTCACCCGTGCATTGATCGCGAGCTTGGCCTTCAGCGCGGCGATGGCGTTGCCGGCCTGGTGCTCTTCCCAGAATCCCACCACGGCGTTGGCCAGCAAGAGGACGAGGATGATGAAAAAGTCCGGCCAATGCCGGGCGGCCGCCGAAAGAACCACGGCCGCTTCGATCATCCAAGGGATGGGTCCCCAGAAATAGGTGAGGAATTTCAGGAGCGCATTCTCTTTTTTTTCCTCCAGTTCGTTGGGGCCGTATTGCCCCAGCCGAGCCTTCGCATCTTCGACAGACAACCCCTCTGCGGATGCATCGAGTTGTTTCATGAGTTCTTCAATCGTGGGTTCTGTTTTCGGTGTATCCTGATTCATTCTCTCTCTCCTTGGTTCCAATGGGGTTCCGGTATCGCTAGACCGTTTTCTTTTCCGGGGTGGCGGTTTTGTTCGGCAAAGAATCCGAAGCCCACTCTTCCGCCGCACCGAGCCGGTCCGCCGGAAAGCGGCGAATCTCCGCCGAAACAAAATGCGAGCCGATCCGTTCCGCAATCCCGGCCAGCGAGGAATCCGTCACCAAGGCCACCTTGCCGATGTGCGCATGGTGGTTCCTGATAAACCGGAAGTGCTCCACCATGGCTCCAAGATTTTCCCATCCTTGGAAGTCCCGCGCTTCGATCACCAGTCCATTCAGATGCCCCTCCTTTTCGATGAAGGGGTCGACCGCCTGCGCCAGCTTCTCGAAGTCTGATTTTTGGAGCGGGGCTTCCGGATGCACGCGGAGCAGCCGCGCTTCTTGATCCAGCCGATACGTAATCATTCCAGCCTCCATTCCACAACATGCTCCATTTGCGGGACAAACGATTTATAGTCGTCGTGCAGCTTTCCACCGAGGGCAAAGCCGACCACATTGCCTGAACTCTCCTTGAGGATTTCAATCATGGTTCATCTCCCTACTTCACGCTTCTGCTTCACTGGAGTGGAGATTAACCTCTTCCGCCGTCACGCCCAGAATATTCTGAGCTTTCTGAACATCGGTGATCGAGCCGTGGGCAACCACCATGAACTTATCGGACCGGATCGCCGTCTCGTACTTAATGATGCTGTCCTTGGGAATGCCGATGCTGAAGAGTCCGGCACCCAGCGCGCTCAGGCCGCCCACCGCAAGCGCGCCTTCAAGCCCGCCGACAATAACACTTACCAGCGGCCCGCCGACCACCAGCGGCCCGACCCCGGGAACCCAAAAGAAGGCCGATCCCAGCAGGAGCCCCCAGATTCCGCCCCAGAAGGCTCCAAACTTGCCCCAGTATTTCATCCGATTTCCGGCATTATAGTAGCCCACCACGTCCTCTTCCGTGTGGTAGTCCTTTCCGACAATCGAAAGCTTCTCCATTTCGTAGCCCGATTTCTGGAGCTCCCTGATAGCGTTCTCCGCCTCGGTGTGTGTGTTGTAGATGGCGACGCAACTGTTTTTATCTGTCATGGCATTCATTTCCTTTCTGTCTGATTTAGTTAGAATTGGAAGCCACCGGCGGCCTCCCTTGCTTGGGACGTATTGCGGAGCGGGTTTGGGCGGCGACCTGTTGCGCGGCCTTCCTTCCGTACCGACGCTCCAGCCATCACCCATCCAGCTCCCGCTTTGCGGAACTCCCGGACTTTTCGGTTTTTGGTGATCGGCTCTCATCTTCTCTCCCTGTTCGTTAGTAGTAGACCCTCCCGTGGTTGCGACGGCCTTTCTCGGGCATTACAACGCAGTAATGAATGGGGACGGCTCCTTCCCCTGCCGTCAAGAGAGCCGGGGAGGGAGAAGGGGGAACCAACGGATGAACACCGCGCGGGCGTGCCGTCGGCAATCTGCCGCTTTGGGTTGGAGCCACGAAGCGCAAGAAACGTTTCAACCACGAATGATCGGAAATGGATGCCAATGAAGGCCAGCAACCATTTCTAGCAGTTCAACAGCTTCTCCCGGGTTGGTCAGGTGGTTTCGTGGAAGCCACTTCAGTCAAACCATCCCCGCCGGTAGAAATTCCACAACAGGAGGCTGGCGATAACCAGCATGGCCGCGATCACGGCTGGATAGGCGTATGTCCACTGGAGCTCCGGCATGTGGCGGAAGTTCATCCCGTAGATGCCCGTGATGAGGGTCAGCGGCATGAAAATGGAGGAGAGGATTGTCAGGATCTTGAGGCGGCGGTTGGTTCGATCCTGCAGGTTCAGCACATGTTGCTGGTACAACTCGGACAGATGCGTCTGCTGGCGGACGGTGGAGGTGAACGCATATTCCAGATGGGCGAGGGTGTCGCGAAAGTGCAGATGCAACCCCTTGGCATCCAGGAATTCCATCTCTGCTGCCTGCAGGTTTGCAACGCAGAGCCGCTGCTCTTCAAGGGTGTCCGCCATGCGGGAAACCCGGCGCTTCAACCCGCGCAACTCGTCGATCGGCATCGCGTTCGCTCCATCCTCCATCTGTTCCGCCAGAGCTTGCCCCCGGCGTGCCGAAGCCAATGCCGCCGCCATGTCGTCATCAATCAGGCGGTCAACGATGTGGTAGAAAACGGGGGCGATTCCCTCCGACTGGAAGCGCATCGTCGAGGTAAAGTCGTCCACCAGCTGTTCCAGGGCGGGAACGGAAGACGCATGCACCGTCACAAGCGTATTTTCCAGAATCAGGAGGCAGAGGTTCCCGGGATCTTCAAGCCCCTCGTCCCGCAGGAAGGGAAAACGGACAAACAGGCATCCTTCGTAGGGCGCGACCAAGGGGCTGGAGGCGGGGTCGAGCAGGTTCTCGAGGACCAGCAGGTGCAAGCCGAGGGGAACGAGAAGTTCCCGGAGCTCCTCGGGCGAGGGTTTTTCGATGTCGATCCATAGGTGCGACGAACCGTCCGGCAGAGCCGCGGCGGACAGCCCCGCAGCGATGGGCTCGAGCACCTTGTCGTTTCCAATGCCATAGGCGTTCACAATCATTCACTGCTCCAATGTTTCAAGGCTGCGCCGCTCCCGTTCCGCAGTGTCCTGCATGTAGTATCCCGCAAGTACATCGTAGAGAGCCCGGTGGTCTTTTTGCATTTCGATCGGCTTGTCGAAGAAAAACTCGGTTGCAACCGCGAAGAATTCGGCTTCGTTCGTGGCGCCGTACGGATCCAGAAATGTTTTCTTTCCTTGCTCTGAGTCATTGCGAAGCCTTTGAAATTCCTCGGAAAAGACCGCGGCCCAGGTGCGGTATTGGCTCCGGCTATGAAGCGGCGGCGCGCCATCCGCGACCCCATCCAGCATATCGAGCAGATGGGCGAATTCATGGTAGACCACGTTGTGCCCGGTTTCGGGATGCCGCGCTCCCCGCTTGACCGCATCCCATACCAGGATGACGGGGCCTCGCGCGAACGCCTGGCCGGAAATGGCAATTTGCTCCTGTTCGAACAGCGGGCTCCTTATAAACACACCGGGTCTCTCGGGCGGCGTGAAGACGGTGGATGGATAGACCAGGATCGTCGCCAACCTCCGGTAGAGGTCGTGGGGCAGCCCCATGATCAGCAGGCAGGCCTCGGCGGCGACAACCACCCTGATTTCATCCGTGATCTCCAGCCCGTTGCACCCTTCGAATTTTTTCTCGGCCACAAACACCTGCACCAGCTGCTCCAGCCGGGCTGCTTCTCCGGTATCCAGCCAGGCATAGTGCGTGACCATTCTGCGGAGAATCCCCCTCCACTCGGCAGGGAACGGCTTGTTCAAAGCCTCCCTTCTGCGAACATCATCCAACCATCGGAACATTTTCGAACCCTTTCCTCTTTTCACCTATTCACAAAAGAATCAGGCCGCCTCGCGCAACCAGACCCATGCCTGCCCAACCTCGCCGGCATCGAAGCATCTCACCTCGGCGCGGGTAAAGGGTCGGCAGGCCGTTGCCATCCACTCCTCCCATTTCTGGCCTCCGACCAGCGCGATCCGTTCGATATCGCCATAGTGTTTCGACCCAAACACCAGATCGTCCAGCATCGCATGCAGATCCCAGCCTCGGAAATCGTGGAAGTGAGCCAGGATTCTCACTCTCCCTTCGCGTTCAATCACTTGCTCGACGGCCGGAATAAACTCCTTGTAGTCATCGTTGTGCAGCTTTCCGCCGAGGTCGAAGCCGACCACATTGCCTGAACTTTCCTTGAGGATCTCTATCATGGTTCGTCTCCTTTGCCCACGCTTTTATTCCATCAGGGAGGAGTTCGACTCCTTCGCTCGGTTTTACCTCTCCCTATTCGTATACTGTAGACCCCCCCGGGGTTGCGGTGGCCTTTCCCGGGCATTACAAAGCCGTAACCTTTTCCCTGTTGACAAAAGCGCTTCCGCCCGATTAGCTCGCGGGCATGTTTTTCCACCCCGGAAACGGAGCTTCCCATGCGCATCCTGGTTATTGAAGACGACCGCAAGATTTCATCGTTCCTGAAAAAGGGCTTCAAGGAGGTGGGCTATGCCGCCGACGTGGCTGGAGATGGAGAGGAGGGATTGCTTCTCGCCCGCCAGGATCACTACGATGCCATCGTGGCGGATCTGATGCTGCCGAAGCTCGACGGGCTCGGAATGATCGAGCGCGTGCGCGCCGAGGGGATCGATACGCCGGTGATCATCCTGAGCGCCAAGCGCTCGGTGGACGACCGCATCCGCGGCCTGCAGGCGGGGGGCGACGACTACATGGTCAAGCCCTTCTCCTTCTCGGAGCTGCTTGTCCGCGTCCAGACCCTGCTGCGGCGCTCGCAGCGCACCCCGCAAGCGACCATTTTGGAGGTGGGCGACCTCAAGCTCAACCTGACCGAACACACCGCCGAGCGCGGCGGCGAGGAGATCGACCTCCAGCCGCGCGAATTCGCCCTGCTCGAATACATGATGCGCAACGCGGGCCGGGTGGTCACCAAGACCGCCATCCTCGAACACGTCTACGACTATAGCTTCGACCCCCAGACCAACGTCGTGGATGTGCTGGTTTGCCGGTTGCGCAACCGGATCGACAAGCCCTTCGACCAAAAACTCATCCACACGATCCGCGGGGTTGGCTATGTCCTCAAAACAGACTGACTTGCTCCACCTGACCCTCGGCTTCCGGCTGGCATTGCTCTACACCGTATTCCTCGCCGTTTCGTTCGCGGTGCTCTTCGCCACCACCTACCAGCTCGTCGCCCGCGTGGCCGAGACCCGCGACCGCGATGTGGTCCAGGCCCAGCTGGAGCAGTTCAGCACGCTCTACGCGCACGGCGGGGTTTCGGCGATCGCCAACTATTTCAACCAGCCCATCAATCCCCGCACCTCGGTCTTTGTCCGCATTGTGGATCGGAACAACCAGGTGCGCTTCATCACGGTCTCGCATCCGCTCTGGAACCTGCTCGACCAAAAGATGAAGGCGGGCAAAAAACCCGCGGTGAACGAATCGCGCTGGGACGAGCTGGCGCGGGAGGAGTCGGCGGGAAGCTGGATGGTCGGCACCCTGCGGCTCAACAGCACCTACTACCTCCAGGTGGGGCGCAACAACACGCAGAGCAAGCTGGTGCTCGCCCAGTTCCGCCGCATGGGCATGCGCATCCTTCTACCCGCCCTGCTGCTCAGCCTGCTCGGCGGCTGGCTGGCCGCCCGCGGCGCGCTCGTCCCCCTGCGGGCGCTCAACCAAACCATCCGCAACATTCTCCAGACCGGCGACCTGCAGCAGCGCGTCCCCGAAGATACGCAACGCGGAGAGCTCGGAACCCTCGGCGCCATGTTCAACCGCATCCTCGACAAAAACGAAATGCTCGTGCAGGGGTCGAAGGACACGCTCGACAACGTGGCCCACGACCTGCGCACCCCCATGACCCACCTGCGCAACTCCGCCGAGCACGCCCTGCAGATGGCCGAACCCGATCCCATCATTTTGCGCGAAGCCCTCGCCGACTGCATGGAGGAGTCCGAGCGCATCCTCTGCATGCTCAACGCCCTGATGGATCTTGCCGAAGCCAGCACCGGCGGCATGGCCCTGCATCCCGAAAGCGTTCCGCTGCGCGAGCTGGCCGACGAGGTGGTCGAACTCTATTCCCTCGTCGCCGAGGAGCGCGGCATTGCGCTGCGCAACGATGTGCCCACCTACCTAACCGTGCAGGCCGACCGCCTGCGCCTGCGCCAGGCCCTCACCAACCTCGTCGACAACGCCATCAAATACAGCCCGGAAGAGAGCGAGGTTGTGCTGGACGGAAGTTCCGCCGACTCGCAGGTCTCCCTCTCCGTCCGCGACCACGGCTACGGCATCGCCAAGGCGGATCTGGATCGGATATGGGACCGGCTCTACCGCTGCGAACAGAGCCGCGCCACTTCCGGACTCGGGCTAGGCCTGAGCATGGTCTGGGCCATCGCCGAAGCCCACGGCGGAACCATCGACGTGCGGAGCCAGCCCGGAGAAGGCTCCACCTTCACCCTCCATCTCCCCCGGGGTGGCCAAAAGGATGTAGCGGCGGTTCCATGAAATGCCGCTACAAAACACGCTGGAACCAAGCCGGCCGATTGCTCCGCCTTTGCTTTTCGTAGGATGAGGCTCCGCCTCGTCTTGCGGGATTGCGCCTTCTAAAATCAATAGAGAGGTTCCCTCTTCGAAGCTCAAACCAGAAAATGATTGAACTCGGGCGGAAGAATTGTGGATCGCTAATCGCGCGAATGGGGAAGACTGGAAAGTAAGTTTTTATAGATTAGTGCGATGAACCGTGCTTCCAGCACTATTTCCTTCGGAAATTATGCGGCGCTTGCGCGCGTGATTCGCGATCAGAAAAATACGTGGTTCCGGCTCTGCCGGGTTGGGGTTAGTACTTTGCTCAATGCGATCTAATGGCAGGCGAGACGCCTGCGATACTGTTCGTACCGCCGAGCCACGGGAGCCGGAAAGCAGAGGGCACCGACAAATGTCCAGAGGTTGGAAGCGGTCGGGGCGAGCGGCAGCCCGGAATATTTCCCGGAGCTGGCGGGGTGATGTCTAGATCCTTACAGATTTTGTTAGAATCCATATTTTCGAGCTCGCACAGGATAGAGAGGCGATACTGTAGGGGCGCGATTCCCCGTCGACGGTATGCAACGCCACGCGATCGCCCGACACGAAGTCCAAGCCGCCGCGCTCAAGCGAAAGAACAAACAATTCGTCGTGAACCACTTCGACATGCCGCACCGCATGCCTTGTCGATCCGCCGTTCTTCACCGCGTTTCATCCTTCCGGCCCAGCGGGGCGGAGGTGCTCTTCCTGAAAGAAATGGAGGCGGAGTTGATGCAGTAGCGTAGGCCGGTGGGCGGTGGGCCATCGGGAAAGACATGGCCGAGGTGCGCGCCGCATTTGCTGCAAACCACTTCCGTCCGTACCATGCCCGCAGACGTGTCACGATGCTCGGTGATCGCCTGGTCATTGACCGGCTTGAAATAGCTGGGCCAGCCACAGCCGGAATCAAACTTGGTGTCGGAGAGAAACAGATCCTGACCGCAACAGACGCAGGAGTAGATGCCTAGCTCTTTGTGGTTCCAGTATTTCCCCGTATATGGACGTTCGGTTCCCTTTTCGCGGGTGATGCGGTACTGCTCGTCCGTCAGTTGCGCCCGCCACTGAGCATCGGTTTTCACCACCGTGTTGGTCGTCGGCATTGCCCCTCCCTTTTCTTTTTCACACGCCGCTAGGACGGCGGCAAGCATTGCGATTGGAACTACCCGATTCATGATCCAGCCTCCGCATTCAAGACCCCTGTACTCTGGTTTGCGTTCAAAGCGCCGACAACCCTTTTTCCGCCCGGCTTGTACAGAAGAAACACCTGCACCGGGCCGGAGCCCTGCACGGCCCGGATTTCGAGGGTCTCGCCTCGCCGGGAGGCTTGCAGGCGAAAGGAGTGCTCCGCGCTTTCGGTCTGGACAATTTTCCAACCCTTGGAACGCAGCAGGTTGTCGAAGCGCTGGCGGGCGGCGGCCAGGTCCAGCTTGGTTTTCAGGTCGGCACCGACCAGCGCACTGTTTGGAATCCTGCCGTGCCGCCCGATCTCGAAATCCGCCATCAGCAGATATTTGGGAAAGAGCAGCGGCTCCGGGCGCAGCTCCGGCTCCAGATAGGTCATGGCCTCGTCGTCGTCCACCACCACGGGCGGAACCGCCGTGCAGCCCGCCAAGAGTAGCAGCAATGGAAACAGGGCTATCGAAAATCCTTTCATCGCGTCGGAAAGTAGCAAAACGACCCTGCGCGACCAAGCAGGCTGTGGCAAAACCTTGGCGGCGAGGCATCCTTGGTGTAGGTTGCGGTCCGATCTGAAAGGGGAGGATGCAAGTGGCCTGGTTCGAAGAGAGAAATGGATGCCTGATTCTAAACCTACGGGTGGTTCCGCGCGCATCGAAGGATGCCATTCAGGGGCGGCTGGGCGATGCGCTAAAAGTGCGCATCCAGGCACCGCCGGTGGAGGGCAAGGCCAACGCCTATCTCGTCAAATTCCTTTCCAAGCATTGGAAGGTTCCACGCCGCGACATCAAAATCCTCTCCGGCGGAACCGGCCGCAACAAGCGGATCAGCATATCGAATCCGCCGGATGAGCTGCGCAAGGCACTGTTGGCAATCGGCGATGGATAGGTACCGACGGTGGTTTCTCGTTTTTAAGAAGCAAAGGATTCCACAGTCTGGAAACAATGGAGGAAATCAGGGATAAACAACACCTATTTCGCTTGCAGCCCATCTGTGGCATGGCAACTGCTCCCAGAACGCTCATGAAAAACAAACAACCGAACCTCAGCCTGATCGACATGGATGTCGGGAGTATCCTAAGCTACGAGCTCACCGCGGAGTCGCTCACCACCAAGCTTTTCCGGACTTTCACCCTCAACACCATTCCACTCAAACAGGTGGTGGAACTTCGCGAGGCCACCGAAAAGGACATCACCCCGCTCAACCGGGTGAACTGGTTCAGCTCCTTCAAGCGCCGCTCGCTCTGCCCGGTGTATACCCTCCAGGCAACCAAAAAATCGCCCCGCGTTTTCATGCGGCTCGACCAAGGATCCTACGTGGCCATGGAAGACACCCTCGGGCGGATAAATGCATAAGCCCGCCCCCACCACGCTCCTGACTCCTTTTTCGATCGGCTCGCCCTGCGCCCACAAGCTGCAGGGCGACTGCATTGTCAGCTATTTCCTTGGGCTCTTCCCGATCCGGACGATTCCCCTTTCCGAGATCCGCTATCTCCGGCTGGCCACGCGCCGCGAGGCCGGCCCGGCCTACCTGCTTTTCAATTGGATCAGCTTCCTCCCCCATCGCCGTTCCATCCGCCCGGTCTATGTCCTGCAAACCAAAGGCCGGTTGCGGATCTTCCTCAAGCTCGAAAACGGTGCCCACTTCAAGCTCCGCCAGGCCATCGGCCGGACAAACGAGCAGCGCCCCCGCTCCCAGCGCATGGCCGCCTGAGCGGACTCGCCGGAACTTTCCCGGAGATATCCAAAAGCCCGGACGGCTTGCTTCCCACTGGAATCGCGACCCCGCATCACGGGCCACCTCACGATCTACAACGGGACGAATGAAATATCTCTGAAATATCCCTTGCATTTCAAAAAAAATCAGAGACAGTCGGCGTAGTAGATGGGTTGGGAGTGCCGGGCGACGCAAACAGGAAAGTATTTTGCGTGATCCTGTGCCCCGCGCCTGCGCCGCCGCGGTACCGGGGCGGGGAGATCGTGCAGCAAGAAAACTCAAAGGAGGGTACATCATGAAGACAGCCAGACCAAAAACAAACCGGATCGCACTCTGCGGCATGGTTGCCTGCGGATTGTTCGCGGGAGCCCAAGCTTCGCATGCCATCGATGCAATAGACCATTTCGACTACGCGGACGGCGCGCTCGCCGGCCAAAACGGGGGATCCGGCTGGAACGGGGCGTGGTACCACGACACGAGCTACAACGCAACGATCAACGTGGCGGGCGGAAAGCTAGACTTCGTCAGCGCCGGAACCGAAGCGAAGACTTCGGACATCTTCCGAGACCTCGCCGAACCGATCAGCAACAAGGTCGCCTACGTAAGCGTACGCATGAAGAATCAAAACGGGGGGCTGCGCTACTTCGGCATAAAACCCTTTACCACCTCCATGCTTATTGGATCGGGCAGCACGCAAACAAACTGGACAATCGACAATGTCGTCAACGGAACAAATACCATCCTGATAAGTTCCGTCCCCAACTCGTCGGAGTCGCTGCTGGTGCTGAAGGTCGAGTTCGATGCCGCCCCCGGCGGAGTCAACGAGATGGTCACCTTCTGGGTGAACCCCGACGAGTCCGTTCCCGTGTGGCAGTTGGACGTGGCCGACGCGGTCGGCGGGCAAAGCTACGAAACCTCCAAGGACTATGGAAGCATCTCCAGGCTCCGCGTCGTCAGCGGAGGCTACAGCACACACTATACCCCCGGCTATACCGACTTTACCGCGGATGATATCCAGATCGTTCGCGAGCCGCTCTTCGTCGGGGATGTGGCAATCAGCCCGCTCCCGAACACGAATGCCGTCGCCCTCTCCTGGGCAACGGGCAGTAGCGACATCAGCTATTCGGTCGAAAAGAAAACCGATTTGACCGATACAACCTGGGATCCCTCTATAACAGGCATTCCAGGAAATGGAGGCGATGTAACGGTCACGACCGCGGTCGAACAGGCGGAGTCTTTCTTCCGCGTTACCGGGGAATAGCAAATCGCAGAAGGATAGTAAAAACCGCACGGTTGCCGGGATTGCGGCTCCGCTTTTGAGCGGGTCGGTTTCATGCGGAGAAGGCCAGAAATATTTCTGAAATATTTCTTGCTTTTCCAAAACAAACCGGGAACAATGCGGCTTAGTGCTTGGGACAAGGTGTCGGATGGTGCGAAGAGAAAGAGCGTTGCTTTGCCAACTCGCGCTCCGTACCGCCAGCGGACCAAGCAGAGGGTCGGTCGTTCCCGCACCGAGGCGGAAAAGACCATGAACAGAGAAACACAAAGGAGATACACCATGAAGACAGCTAGACCAAAAACAAGCCAGGTCGTTCTTTGCGGCATGGTTGCCTGCGGATTGTTCGCGGGAATCCAGTCGGCGCAAGCCAACACCGTAACGGAGAATTTCGACTATGCGGACGGTGACATAAGCACCAGCCACAATGGCGGAACCGGTTGGGCCGGTGCGTATAGGAAATATGACGGTGGGGACGGAGTCACGGAGTCCAAAATCGAGATCGTGAGCAACCAGCTATATTTCAACAATGCCGGAACCAATAGCGGCACCACGAGCATCTACCGGGATATTGCCTCCCCGTTCAGCAGTGGAACCGTCTATGCGAGCGTGCGCTTGAATGACCTGAACGATGATCAGCGCTACTGGGGTCTGAAACTCTACACCAGTGGAAATACAGAAAAAATGCTTATTGGCCAAGGTAGTGGGCGCGAAAACTGGACGATCGACGGCATCACCACCAATGGTACCAGCGAAAGCGTTCTGGAAAGCTCCGTTGACTCCAATGCGTCTGCATTGTTGCTGGTGAAACTGGAGATTGGTGCCTACGACGGAACCAACGATCTCATCACGTTCTGGGTGAATCCCGACCTGAATTCGGCCGAGAACGTGAACGACTCGGTCGGGGGTTCCAGCTTCGTCGGCGTTACCCCAGGGGATGTCGGTACCATCCGGATCATTGGAGGAGGGTATAGCTCAACCTACGGAGTTCCCGAGTTTGACATGGACGACATCAGGATCTCGGATGAGTCGCCCTTCGCCATCCCCGAGCCAGCCACACTGGGTCTGCTGGGTCTCTTCGGCGCAGGCCTGATTGCTGCCCGGCGCATGTTCATGATCTAGGAAGGTTCCAAAAACCTAGAGCAAGAGGCGGGTCGCACGACCCGCCTCTTTTTTGTTTCCCGCAACGTCGACGGAACAGAGGGCTTGAATGCCCCGGCACCCCGCCGTATGGTTTCGCGCATGGCCAAGGAAAATTTCCAGCGTCCGGATTGGGACGAATATTTCATGGATATCGCGCAGGTGGTTTCGCGGCGCGGGAACTGCAGCCGGCGGAAGGTGGCAGCGGTGATCGTGAGCGACCGGCGGATCATCTCGACCGGCTACAACGGCACGCCGCGCGGCATCGAGAACTGCTTTGCGGGCGGATGCCCGCGCTGCGCGAGCGACGCCCCCTCGGGCGAGGGACTCGGCGAGTGCATCTGCGCCCATGCCGAGGAAAACGCCATCGTCCAAGCGGCCTACCACGGGATCGCCGTGCACGGCAGCACACTCTACTGCACCCTGAGCCCCTGCCTGATGTGCACGAAGATGATCATCAACGCCGGCATCAAGGAAGTCGTCTACGAAACCGAATACCACTTCGGCGAACAAGCACGCGGACTCTTTTCCGAAGCGGGAGTGCTCTGTCGGCAGTTCAGGCGCAACCCGGATGGACAGTCTTGAAGAAAATATTCGCCATCCTGCTCGCCGCCCTGCTCGCCCTTGCAGCCCACGCAGGCGACCGGCGCTGTTTTTTTCCCGGCGAGGTCTCCGAATACAAGATCACCTGGATGGGCATCCCGCTGGCCTGGTCGAAGACCACCACCGACACCATCGAGGAAAACGGGCGCGAGCTCATCCGCCTCCGCATGGTTTCGCAAAACTACAAGGCCTATTCCTACATCTACCGGGTCGACGATGCCATCGAAGTGGTCATCGACCCAAAGACCGCCCTGCCCCTGCGGCTCGACTACCGGCTGCGGGAGGGTTCGAGGAAAATCAGCCAGCTCACCCTCTTCGACCACGGGAACAAAACGGCCACAACCACCAACCGCATCGAAAACACCGTGGAGACCGTTGCCATCGAAGGCGATACCCGGGACATCTACACCCTCATCTACACCATGCGGAACATGGACTGGGATGACCTATTCAATAAACCCTACACCCTCTTTGTCGAGGGGAAGCTCTACCAGCTCGAACTGGTCAAACATCGGGAAAAGAAAATCAGCCTTCCCAACTATGGAAAGGTCGAGAGCGTCGAGATCGAGCCGCTGGCCGAATTCGACGGCCTCTTCCTGCGGAAAGGGAAAGTCATGTTCTGGGTCTCGAAAGCCGATCGGCGCATGATCACCTGCATCAAGACCAAGGTGCCCGTTGGAAAAATCACCGTTAAGCTACAACAGGTAACCGGCCCCGGCGACGACTTCTGGGTCGGGCACCGGGCACGGGAGATGGAAGATGAATAGGCAATGGATCGCGGGATGGTTTGCGGCAACCACATTGGTTGCAGCGGTCTCCGCCACGGAAAAAGGAGCTGGAAAAATGGAAACGCTGGAAGGGAAGAAGGCGCCGGCATTCACGCTGGCGGGAAGCGACGGGAAGATGCACTCGCTCAAGGACTATGCCGGGAAACGGGTGGTGATCTATTTCTACCCGCGCGACAACACGCCGGGCTGCACCAAGGAGGCCTGCGGATTCCGCGATCTGGGCGAACGGTTCGCCAACCTGAACGCCGTGGTGCTGGGCGTGAGCAAGGATAGCCTGGCCTCGCACGACAAGTTCATCGAAAAATTCAATCTGCCGTTTGTCCTGCTCTCCGATCCCAACACCAAAATGATGGCCAAGTATGGCGCTTTCGGCGAAAAGGTACTCTATGGGAAAACCTCCATTGGAACCATCCGCTCCACGGTCGTTGTCGACGAAAAGGGCAAGGTCATCAAGCACTGGCGCAAGGTGTCCAAGGCGGAAGCCCACCCGCAAAAGGTGCTGGAGTTCCTGCAGAGCCTGTAGGCTGTCTCTTATACACATCTGACGCTGC
>WFRA01000113.1 GCA_015486775.1 Kiritimatiellales bacterium
ACCCACCCTCGTCGGCCTGCACATAGAGCGCGCCGAACTGCACCGCCGCATCCAACAGCGCGTCGAGGCCATGTATGCCGACGGCCTGCTCGAAGAGGCTCGCGGATTGATGGAGCTCGACCTTTCGCCCACCGCCCTCCAGGCCATCGGCTACGCCGAAGCCTTCGGCGTGCTCGCAAACAAAACGACCCTCGAAGAGGCCAAAGAGCGAACCACCATCCGCACCCGCCAGCTTGCCAAGCGCCAGATGACCTGGCTACGCAACCAGCTCAATGTCGAGTGGATCGAAGCTTCAACCTTCCAATCCCTGGAATCCCTCGCCGCCGCCGTTTCCAAGGCTTGGAAAAAACAGGGGCTGACGCCAGTTGTTACGCATTAAACGTCACGCATTAAAAGATATGTCCGAATTGTTCGAAACACAGAATGCCGATATCGAAACCGTCCTGCTGGTCGGGGTGCTGATTCGCGGCGAAGAGGAGTGGCGCGTCAAGGATACGATGGACGAGCTGGCGCAACTGGTCGAAAGCGCGGGCGCGGAGGTGAAAGGCCGCTTTCTCTGCCGCCAGCAAAAGATTAAGGCCGGCCACTATATCGGCACCGGCAAGGCGGAGGAGATTGCCGACTGGATCAAGGAAAACCGCGTTTCGATGGTGGTGTTCGACGACGACCTTACCCCCGCCCAGGGACGCAACCTCGAACGTGTGCTGGAGGTGCGCGTGCTCGACCGCACCCAGCTGATCCTCGACATATTTGCCCAACGCGCCCAGACCAAGGAGGGTTGCCTCCAGGTCGAGCTGGCTCAGCACCAATACCTGCTGCCGCGCCTGCGCCGCATGTGGACGCACCTCGAACGCCAGAAGGGCGGCATCGGCCTGCGCGGCCCCGGCGAAACCCAGCTCGAAATGGACCGCCGCCGCATCGAGGATCTCATCCGCACCATCAAGCGCGATCTCGGCCTCGTCCGCACCCGCCGCGCAGAGCAGCGGCGCGGCCGCAAACGCCACGGCTGGGCGCTCGTCTCCATTGTCGGCTACACTAACGCCGGGAAATCCACCCTGCTCAACCGCCTCTCCGGTGCCGATATCTTTGCCGAAAACCAGCTCTTCGCCACGCTCGACCCCACCACCCGCCAGGTGGAGCTGCCCAACCACGAGCCGATGCTCATGACCGACACCGTCGGCTTTATCCAAAAGTTGCCGCACCATCTCGTCGACTCCTTCAAGGCCACGCTCGAAGAGGTGGTCGAGGCCGACCTGATCGTGCATGTGGTCGATGCCGCGCACCCGCAGGTCGAAACGCAGATCGATGCGGTGCATACCGTGCTCGACGAGATCGGCGCGCTCGACAAGCCAATGCTCTATGTCTTCAACAAGATCGACCAGGAAAAAGGGCGCAATGCCGCCAAGCGTTTGGCGCGGCTGCATCCGCGCTCGGTTGCTGTTTCGGCACTGGAAGGGGAGGGGATCGACCGGCTTTTCGACGAGTTGGCCGACTGCCTCAAGGGGCGCAAGACCACCCTCCGCCTCTCCATTCCGCTCAGCGAAGGCAAGCTGATTGCCGCCCTGCAAAAATCGGCCTCCATTCTGGAGCAGGACTACGAAGGCGGCAACGCCGCCCTGCTCGTGCGCGTCGGCCCCCAGCTCGCCACCCAGTGCAAGGCCTTCGTGGCGGAGTAGTAGCCCCCAGTGGCACCGCCCTGCGCGTGGTGGACTGGAATTGGCTTGACCGTTCCAGAATTTTTGACCGAGACTTTGGATGCTATGCTACTGCGGAGCGTTGCGCTCCAACCCCGTCGACCCCCACCTCGACCACATCGCCGGACTTCATCAAAACCGGCGATGTGCGGGCCGACCCGATGCCCGGCGGCGTACCGGTGGCGATGATGTCGCCCGGAAGGAGCGTCATGCCCTGCGAGATATATTCGATCAAAAAAGGGATATCGAACATCATGTCGGCGGTATTGCCGTCCTGGAGCGTTTCGCCGTTGAGCTTTTGCCAGACCCGCAAGCTTCCAAGGTTCGGAACTTCGTCGGGGGTCGCGAGAAACGGGCCGACCGGGCAGAAGCTATCGAACCCCTTGCCACGGAACCATTGGCCATTGGCCTTCTGCACCACCCGTTCGGTGACATCGTTGACGACTGTGTAGCCCGCCACATAATCGAGCGCATCTTCTTTCCGGACCTTGGAAGCGGCCTTGCCGACTACCACCGCCAGCTCCGCTTCGCTGTCGACCACCTGCGCGTTCTCCGGCAGGACAATCGGATCGTTTGGGCCGTTGATGGCCGAAATGGCCTTGGAAAAAAGGATCGGCTCCGTTGGGATGTCGTGGCCAAACTCCTTGGCGTGGTCAGCATAGTTCGCCCCCACGCAGATAATCTTCGAGGGGCGCGCCACGGGCGACCCCAGCCGCACCCCGGCGGCATCCACATATTTCGCCCCGGGATCGTCCAGCAAAATTTTGAGCTGCCCCATTCCGTGGCGGGTGAAGAAATGTTCGTTGTAGTCCTCGATATGGAACGCCAGCGCGCGGACATCCAGAATCCGCCCATCGCCCATCCAGATTCCCGGACGCTCCTTTCCTCGTTCGCCAAACCGCACCAGTTTCATCAATCGATCCTCCCGTTTTTTTGATCTGCAAAGCTAGCGCAGATGACGGCGATGCAAAACCGAATTCCCCGAAAAACGAGATTCAAAAACGGTGAAGCCTTCGGCGCTTCATAATCCCACACCTAATTAGGTATGGGATAAATGAAGCCGACTTTAGCCTTGCGCTTATTTAGACGCAGTATAATCATCGGGCAACTGGGAGAGATGCCGACATGGAAATCCTGCTCAAAATCCTGAACGAAATATGGAACGTCACGGTGGAGATGGCACCCTACCTGCTTTTTGGCTTCCTGATGGCCGGGGTGCTTTCGGTGCTGATCTCGAAGGACTTTGTCCGCCGCCACCTCGGTGGCCACGGCTGGTTGCAGTCGATCAAGGCCGCGCTCGTGGGCGTTCCGATGCCGATCTGCTCGTGCGGGGTGATCCCGCTGGCGGCCTCGCTGCGCAAGCACGGGGCAAGCCGCAGCGCCACCGCCTCGTTCCTGGCCTCCACCCCGCAGACCGGCGTCGACAGCCTGATGATCACCTATGCCCTGCTCGGCTGGGTGTTCGCCGTCTTCCGCACCGTGGTGGCCTTTTTTTCCGGGATTCTCTGCGGCATGGCCGTGGGCGCCGCCACGACGGCGGAAGAGAAGGCGGAAAAGGAGGGCGCCGAAGCCGACTGCACCGACAGCTGCTGCCAGACCCGCCAGACGCACATTCTCAAGCGCATGCTCACCTACGGCTTTATCGACCTGCCCCGCAGTGTGGCAAGGGCGATGGTGCTGGGCATCGTTATTTCCGGCATCATCAGCGGATTGATTCCCGAAAACTATTTTGCCGACCACATGGGCAGCTCGGTCGCCACCATGTTTCTCATGCTGGCCATCGGCATTCCGCTCTATGTCTGCTCGTCGGGCTCTGTTCCCATTGCGCTGGCCTTCATCAAGGCGGGCATCTCGCCGGGCGCGGCGCTCATTTTCCTGATCACCGGTCCGGCCACCAATGCCGCCACACTCACCACGCTCTGGCAGATTATCGGCAAGCGGCAGCTGGCCGTCTTTCTCGCGACCCTGGCAGCTTGCGCCCTAGCGGCTGGCTTCGCCATGAACGCCCTGGATCTGCACCTCGGCATCGGGGAATATGTCGAAAAGGGTCACGTTCGCACCAGCGGGTTTGCCATCGCTTGCACCGTGCTGCTGATCGGCATCCTAGCCAAGGGTATGTTGCCGAAAAGACACAGCAGATCCTGAGAAAAAATCTTTCTTGGTTTTTCCATCCCCCTTCGGGTAGTCTTTTGCCGTTAAAAACGAGGAAAGATGGAAGACCGGATATATTCAATCATCATCATCGACGATCACCCCCTCATCCACAGCGGGCTGAAAACCCTGCTGGCGACGGAGAAAAACATTGCGATCGCCGCATCGTGCCTCACCGGGGCGGATGCCCTGCGGCGGCTCGAACACGAGGTGTTCGACCTGGCCATCATCGACCTGTCGCTCAGCGACTCCGACGGCACCTATCTCGTCCAGCGGATTAACGCTAAGCATCCAGAGCTACGCATCATTGTCTACTCGATGTCGGAGGAGCGGGTCTACGCGGAACGGGTCGCCCTGGCTGGCGCGAGCGGCTATGTCATGAAAACGGCCGAGCCGTCCATCCTGAAACGGGCCATCCAGGCCGTCCTCGAAGGGCATGTCTTCTTCGAGGAAAAGATCCGGAAGCGCCTCTCCCAAAGAGGGGACGGAAAACCCACCGCCCCGAAAAGTGTGCTCGACAACCTCTCCAACCGCGAGATGGATGTTTTCCAGCTCATCGGCCAGGGGCTCAACACGGTGAATATCGGTAACAAGCTTGGCATCAGCCGGAACACCGTCGACACCCACCGCATCAACATAAAAACAAAACTGGGACTGCCAAGCGGAAAAGCCCTCGACCGCCTTGCCTACGAAACCGTGATGCTCGGAAAAGTGCCGAAGGCGTAATACGTATTGCGTATTGCGTATTGCGTAAAAATTGGAACCGGCCTCGGTCTACCGCAAGACTAAAGCTACGAATTCCATCACTCGCTACAAAAAAAAGACAGGCAGGGCGGTAAGCCGGATTCTGTTCTCCGCCGAAGCGGAGCCGGTCATTTATCTAATGCGATCAACCCGGAACTCAAGCGAGGCGGACCGCCTCTCGCTCCCTATTTGATCTTGCTCCGGACGGGGTTTACCCTGCCCCCTCGGTTACCCTCGGGGCGGTGGGCTCTTACCCCACCTTTTCACCCTTACCACACTCGCAAAGCGGGCATGGCGGTCTGTTTTCTGCGGCACTTTCCATCCCGTGCGATATCGCACACGGGTTCCCGCGTTGACCACGGGACGTCCTGTCCTGCGGAGTCCGGACTTTCCTCCCCTTCCAAACATTGGAAAGAGCGACCGATACACCCTGCCTGTTAAAAAATTGATACGTATTGCGTATTGCGTATTGCGTGGAATGCTGGAGAAGCTGTCAAGCAATACGCAATACGAAATATTTTGCTACGGATTATAGACTATGCGCCCACAGAAGTTGCATGCCACGACCTTGGTCGGGTTGCGCGCGTCGTTGACGACCTGGGGCGGGAGCTTCATGTGGCATCCGCCGCAATGGCCGCCGGGTTCCACCATGACGACGGCGAAGTCGCGCTTGTTCTGCAGAATGCGGGTATATTTCTGGAGCAGGGAAGGGTCGCATTCGGCGGCGGCGCGGGCGCGGTCCGCCTTCAGCCGCTCCAGTCGCTCGGCGAGTTCGGCGGAGCGTTCGTCGAGCTCGGCGAGTTCGTCGGCGATGCCGGCCTTTTCGCCATCGAGCTTCTCCTCGCACTCGGCCACGATGGCCTTGCCCTGCTCGAGCGACTCCATGAGCTGGATCTCTTTTTCCTCCAGTGCCTTGATCTCGTCCTCGACCGTGCCGATCTCCTTGACGAAGGCGCGGTACTGCTCGTTGGTGCTGGCCTCCATCTGCTGGTTCTTGTATTTTTCGACCTTCTCCTTGAGCGCCTCGACCTCCAGCTCCTGCTCCTTGAGTGTCGCCTCGGTGTGCTTCCGGCTATCGAGCGCAACCTCCAGCTTTTTCTTCGCCCCCGCCAGCTGCGCCTCGATATCGCTTTTCCGCTGGGGGATGTCGCGGATCTCCCGCATGATCTTGATGAGCTTCCGGTCTTTTTTCTGCAATGCGTAAATGGCTTCCAATGGGTGGGACACGGCAACCTCCTATTCAATTTTTAAAAAACAAGTGCCGCAGAGTACTCCTTCGCCCCCGGCAAGTCAAAGCGATGGCCCGACTTATTTGCTTCCCGGATGCACCAGTTCCAGCCCCTCTTTGCAGAGCGGGCAGTCGGCGGGATCGTAGGTGACCGGCTCGATCTCCAGCAGGCTCACCAGCGGCGCATCGAACGAAGCCTTGCCCCCGCTGCGATCCACCAGGATGCCGATGGCCGCCACCGCGCCGCCGTTGGCCTCGACAATATCGACCGTCTCCTGCACCCGCCCACCGCGTGTCACCACATCCTCGGCGATCACAAAGCGTTCGCCGGGCTTAATCTTGAAGCGGCGCAAAACCAGCTTGTTGTCCTCCTTCTCCACAAAGATAAAGCGGACGCCCAGCGACCGCGCCACCTCGTGGCCGATCGTGATGCCGCCCATCGCCGGGGCAACCACCGTATCGACTTCCAATGCCTGGATCTCGCTTTTGAGCTTCTCCACCAGCGCCGCGCAGAGCGTCGCTGCCGTGCGCGGCTGCTCCAGCAGGTGGGCGCACTGGAAAAACCGGTTGCTGTGCAGTCCCGACCGCAGCTCGAAATGGCCGTTGAGCAACGCGCCGGTCTCCTCGAATAAATTCAACACCTCTTCCTGTTTCATCTCTTCCTCCCTACTCCGTACTGCGTATTACGTATGATTCATGAGCTCACGGCTTCCACCCAAGCAATATACAGAAAAAAAGCCCGTCGCGAAGGACGGGCTTTTTTTATTGAACCGGCCTACATGATTTCGCCGATTTTCTGCATGAAGTTCCAGCGCTTCGCGGCATTTTCCTCCGCCAGCTTGAAGAGCTCTTCGGCCTCGTCCGGCGCCGTCTTGAGCAGCGTGGTGTAGCGCCGCTCGTTGCGGATGAAGGCTTGGAAGTCGCCTTTGGGCTCCTTGGCGTCCCAGGCGAACTGCTTGCCCTCTTCGGCTTCGGGGTTGAAGCGGTAGAGCGGCCAGTAGCCGCACTCGACGGCATCCTTGGCGATGGACTGCGTCTTCATCATGTTGATGCCGTGCGCGATGCAGGGCGAGTAGGCGATGATGATCGACGGGCCGTTGTAGTTGACGGCTTCCTGGATCGCCTTCTGCGTCTGCATGCGATTGGCACCCATGGAGATCTGCGCCACATAGACGTTGCCGTAGCTCATGCACATAAAGCCGAGGTTTTTCTTCCCGGAACGCATGCCCTTGGTGGCGAACTTGGCCACCGCTCCGATCGGCGTGGACTTGGAGGCCTGGCCGCCGGTGTTAGAGTAGACCTCGGTGTCGAGCACGAGAATGTTCACATTCTTGCCGGAAGCGACCACGTGGTCGAGCCCGCCGTAGCCGATATCGTACGCCCACCCGTCGCCGCCAAAGATCCAGACGGCCTTATCGACGAAGTAGTCCTGCAACTCGATGATCTTGCGGATTACCGGCGCCGCCTCGGCGGAGGCTTCGGCCAGCGCGGAGGGCAGCAGGAGCTTCACCGCGTTCTGCGCAGCAACGGCTTCGTCGCCAAGCTCGCCATCCACGCAGGTTTCGATGGCTTTTTCCAGCGCGGCCGCCAGGTCGGCGGTGGTTCCGGCTTCCAGCAGCTTGGCGACCGACTGGCGGAGCAGCGCGCGGTTGTTGTCGACCGCCAGGCGGAAGCCCAGTCCGTATTCGGCGTTGTCCTCGAAGAGCGAGTTAGCCCAGGCCGGGCCGCGGCCGTCCGCGCCGGAACAGTACGGGATGGTCGGGAAGGTGCCTCCATAAATGGAGGAGCAGCCCGTGGCGTTGGCCACCATCATGTGCTCGCCGCAAACCTGCGTGACGAGTTTCACATAGGGCGTCTCCCCGCAGCCGGCGCAGGCGCCGGAGAACTCGAAGAGCGGCTTCTTGAACTGCAGGCCTTTGACGGTGGCGGCGTTCGCGCCATCAAGTACGTTGTCGGGCAGCGCATCGAAGAAGGCGGCGTTGGCCACTTCGCCGACGGAGCGTTCGTGCTCGAGCGTGGTGAACTCCAGCGCCTTGGTCTTGGCCGGGCAGGTCTCGACGCAGACCCCGCAGCCGGTGCAGTCTTCCACGTAGACCTGGATCTTGTATTGCAGATCCTTGTCGTTTTTCGTCTTGGAGACGATCGGCTTGAAGCTTTCCGGGGCGCCGGCGAGCTCGGCGGGATCGATCTGCTTGGCGCGGATGACCGCGTGCGGGCAGGCCATGACGCACTGGTTGCACTGGATGCAGTTTTCGCTCAGCCATTTGGGGACGCGCGGGCCGATGCCGCGTTTTTCCAGCTTGGTGGTGCCCAGCGGAAGCGTGCCGTCGAACGACATGGCGGAAACCGGGATGTCGTCGCCCCGCTCGTGCATGATCGGGAGGATCACGTTCTTCGCGAAGTCGGAAGCGTCGTCCGGCAGGAGCCTGGGCGGCTCGTAGGATTCGGTGATCTCGGAGGGAACCTCCACCTTTTCGATGGCGGCCACGGATGCGTCGATCGCCTTCCAGTTCATCTCGACGATGTCCATGCCCTTGCGCTCGAAGGCCTTCTTGGCGTAGTCCTTGATGAGCTGGATGGACTGTTCGGAGGGTAGCACGCCGGAGAGGTCGAAGTAGACCGTCTGCATGACCGTGTTGATGCGGCCGCCGAGGCCGACCTCCATCGCGATCTTCAGCGCGTTGACGTTGTAGAAGTTGATCTTGCGGTCGATGATGATCTGCTGCTCCTTCTTCGAGAGGTGGTTGAACACCTCCGAGGTCGGGATCTCGGAGTTGAGCACGAAGGTGCCGCCTTCCGCAATGGCGTCGAGCATGTCGTAGCGGCCGATGTAGGCCACGTTGTGGCAGGCCACATAGCCGGCATGCTGGATGAGGAAGGGATAGTTGACCGGGCTCTCGCCGAAGCGCAGGTGCGAGACCGTCACGCCGCCGGACTTCTTGGAGTCGTAGACAAAGTAGGCCTGCGCAGTCATGTCGGTGTTGTCGCCGATAATCTTGATGGAGTTCTTGCAGGCGCCGACGGTTCCGTCCGACCCGAAGCCCCAGAAGACGGCGCTCTTCACGTCGTCCGGCTCGATATTGAACTCTTCGCCGAGCGGAATGGAGAGGTTGGTGACGTCGTCTTCGATGCCGACGGTGAAGCCGTGCCACGCGCCGTTGTCGATGTGGTCGTAGACGGCCTTCACCATGCGCGGCATAAACTCCTTCGAGGAGAGGCCGTAGCGGCCGCCGATAATCTTGCAGCCCTTGCCTTCGAGCGCGGCAACCACGTCGAGATAGAGCGGCTCGCCGAGCGCGCCCGGTTCCTTGGTGCGGTCGAGCACAATAATCTTCTTCGCGGTTTCCGGAATGCAGGAGACAAACGCCTTGGCGGAGAAGGGACGGTAGAGGCGGACCTTCACGAGGCCGAGCTTTTCGCCCTGCTCGTTGAGCTTTTCAATGGTCTGATCGATGGTGTCGCAGGCGGAACCCATGGCGATGACGACCTTTTCGGCATCCGGCGCGCCGACATAGTCGAAGAGGTTGTATTTGCGGCCAAACTTGGCGGCGACCTTGTCCATGTATTCCTGGACGATTTCCGGAATGGCGTCGTAGTACTTGTTGCTGGTTTCCCGACCCTGGAAATAGACATCCGGGTTTTGGGCGGCCACCTTCAGCACGGGGCTCTCCGGCTTGAGGGCGCGGCTGCGGAAGCGTTCGATGAACTCCGGCTCGACCAGGTCCTCGATCTCCTCGTAGTCGATCTGCTCGACCTTCTGCAGCTCGTGCGAGGTGCGGAAGCCGTCGAAAAAGTTGAGGAAGGGAACCTGCGCCTTCAGGGTGGCGAGGTGAGAGACGATCGCCAGATCCATGGTCTCCTGAATGGAGCTGGCCGCCATCATGGCGAAGCCCGTATTGCGGACGCTCATCACGTCGGAGTGGTCGCCGAAGATCGAGAGCGACTGTGCCGCCAGCGAGCGGGCAGAAACGTGGAAGACGGTCGGCAACATTTCGCCGGCGATCTTATACATATTGGGGATCATCAGCAACAGCCCCTGCGATGCGGTGAAGGTGGTCGTCAGCGCGCCCGCGCTCAGCGAACCGTGTACCGCGCCGGCGGCACCGGCTTCGGACTGCATTTCGACCACATCGACTTCCTTGCCGAAGAGGTTTTTCTTGCCCTGACTCGCCCACTCGTCCGAATACTCGCCCATGTTGGACGACGGGGTGATGGGATAGATGGCCGCGACATCGGAAAACGCGTATGCAATATGCGCTGCAGCGGTATTGCCGTCGATGGTTACCATTTTTTTGCTCATGTTCAATCAGCTCCTTGGTTGGGATTCCTTAAACTACGTGAAATATACGAAAATCGTTCCTATTTTGGTTTTTCCGGAACCCGGTGTTCCTCAAAAAGCGGGGTATACTCCCAGAATCCCGTAGAATGAAAAGGTTTTTCCCTCCGAATTTTACACGTTCCAGCCCCAAACCGCCAATCTCGCCCAAGCCAGAACTGCGTTTTCAACAAAACGACCGCATTGCCCCCTTCGATACTCCTGCACGAAAGGTTTGAACTGCGCTTCCGAATCGGGGATAAAGGGCGCGGTTTTTCCAAGGGTTGGAAAATACGCAATACGCAGTACGCAATACGAAGTACGCAATACGCATTACGCATTACGCAATACGCAATATGGACACCCCCATGAGCAACGAAGAGATCAAAACCAACTTTATCCACGACATCATCGACGCCGACCTCGCCTCCGGCAAGCGCACCCAAATCGTCACCCGCTTCCCGCCCGAACCCAACGGCTACCTGCACATCGGCCACGCCAAGGCCATCTGCCTCGACTTTGGAACCGCCGAAAAATACAACGGCAAATGCCACCTGCGCTTCGACGACACCAACCCCGAAGCCGAAGACGAGGAATATGTCCAAGCCATCCAGGACGACATCAAGTGGCTCGGCTTCGACTGGGGTGAAAATCTCTTCTGGGCCTCCAACTATTTCGACCAGATGTATTCCTATGCCGTCGAGCTGATCAAAAAGGGCAAGGCCTATGTCTGCGAACTCTCGCAGGAAGCGTTCAAGGACTACCGGGGCATCCCCACCGAACCCGGCAAGGAACCGCCCGGACGCCAAAACACCATCGAAGAAAACCTCGCGCTCTTCGAAAAGATGAAAAACGGCGAATTTGAAGACGGCGCCTGCGTCCTGCGCGCGCGGATCGACATGGCCTCCCCCAACCTCCATCTGCGCGATCCCGCGCTCTACCGCATCAAGCGCGCCCACCACCACAACACCGGCGACACCTGGTGCATCTACCCCATGTATGACTTCGCCCACTGCATCGAAGACTCCATCGAAGGCGTTACCCACTCCATGTGTACCCTCGAGTTCGAAGTCCACCGCCCGCTCTACGACTGGATTCTCCAGACCCTGGAAATCTTCCAGCCCCAGCAGATCGAATTCTCGCGCCTCAACCTCACCTACACCGTCATGAGCAAGCGCAAGCTGCTCGAACTCGTCAACGAAAAGCTCGTCGACGGCTGGGACGACCCCCGCATGCCGACGCTCTGCGGCATGCGGCGGCGCGGCTTTACCGCCGCCGCCATCCGCAACTTTTGCGGCATCCTCGGTGCCACCAAGGTCGAAAGCATCTCCGAGATCGAGCTCTTCGAGAGCATCGTCCGCGACGACCTCAACGAAACCTCCCCGCGCGCCATGGCTGTGCTCGACCCCATCAAAGTCGTCCTCGAAAACTATCCCGAAGACCAAACCGAAACCTTCGAACTGCCCAACCATCCCAAGAAAGAAGAACTTGGCACCCGTACCGTCCCCTTCTCCCGCGAGCTATTCATCGAGCGCAACGACTACATCGACGTGCCGCCCAACAACAAATACAAAGGCTTCTTTGTGGGTCGCGAAGTCCGCCTGCGCGGCGCCTACCTCGCCACCTGCACCGCCGTCGAAAAAGATGCCGACGGCAACGTCGTCTTCATCGCCTGCACCTACGACCCCAAAACCAAAGGCGGCTCCGCCCCCGATGGCCGCAAAGTCAAAGGCACCATCCACTGGGTCAGCGCAAAGCACGCCGTCGATGCCGAGATCCGCAGCTACGACCGCCTCTTTACCGAGGAAAATCCCCTCGCCGACAAGGAGAAGGATTTCAAGGAATTCATCGATCCCCAATCCTTGGAAATTTCTACCGCAAAAATCGAACCCGTCCTCGCGCAAGCCGTTCCCAGCTCCCGCTTCCAGTTCGAGCGCATCGGCTACTTCTGTGCTGACCTCGACCACACCCCCGAAGCCCCTGTCTACAACCGCACCCTAACGCTGCGCGCACCCAGAAAATAGGCGAATGAAGAAAATCCCGATCAAAAAATTACCAAAGCTTTGGTACATATAATGAACAAGAGAATCCTCATCCTGTCGGGGCCGACGCACGAATATATCGACCCGGTGCGGTTTATCGGCAATGCGAGTAGTGGCAAAATGGGCAAAGCACTGGCCGAAGAGGCAGCACGCCGCGGGTATGAGATCGACTTTGTTACGGGGCCAGTAGCGGTCGAAAATCTTCCAGAGATTGGAAACGTCCACATCCACCGAGTTGTTGGTGCGGAAGAAATGCTTTCCAAAGCTTGGAAACTTTTCCAATCCTCGGAAGCAGCCATCTTTGCCGCCGCCGTAGCCGACTATGCCCCCGCCGAGAAACTCGAACAGAAGCGGGCCAAGTCCGCCGAGGAGTGGGTACTGCATCTGCGCCCGACTCCGGACATTGCCCAGACTCTCTGCGTGGAAAAGAAGCCCGGCCAAGTCGCCATCGGCTTTGCATTGCAAACCGAAGCAGGGCAGGAAAACGCCCGCCGCAAGCTGGCGGAAAAAAAACTCAACGGCATTGTGCTCAACTCCCCCGCAACCTTGGGCGCGGAGAATGGCACCTTCAGCTATCTAGCGGCTGGAGCGGAAGACTTCGAAGCGTGGGGTCGTATCGGCAAGGCCGAATGCGCCAAGCGGATACTCGATGCCCTCGGCACGGCTCCAAAGAGCTAGTGCTCCGAATCCAGCAGATGGCTGTAGTTCTGCACCTACCCCCAATCTTAAACCACGACCAAAGGGAGCGGTAATCCCTGCTTGAGGGCGGGGGGGAAATGCAGTAGGTTCCCCCCTCATTTTAAAACCACGGAAAGATACATGAGCTGGATCATAAAAAAAATTATCGGGTCGAAGAACGAGCGCGACCTCAAGAAGATGAAACCTCTGGTGGAGCGCATCAACCAACTCGACGAGGAATACAAGGCGCTGACGGACGAGCAGCTGCAGGCCAAGACCGACGAGTTCCGCACCCGCCTCAAGAATGGCGAGACGCTCGAGGATATTGAACTCGAAGCCTTTGCGGTGGTCAAGAACGCTTCGCGCCGCCTCTGCGGAACCGAGGTGGAGGTGTGCGGCCATCCGATCGGCTGGGAGATGGTGCATTTCGACGTGCAGCTTATTGGCGGCATGGCGATCCACAAGGGGATGATTGCCGAGATGGCCACCGGCGAGGGCAAAACACTCGTCGCCACCCTGCCGGTCTACCTCAACGCGCTCGAAGGCAAGGGTGTGCATGTGGTCACCACCTCCGACTACCACTCGCAGCGCGACTCGGAATGGATGGGGCACCTCTACAAATGGCTCGGCCTCACCGTCGGTTGCCTCAAGAACATGCAGCCCCCGCCGGAGCGCCGCGAGATGTATCTGCGCGACATCACCTACGGCACCAACTCCGAATTCGGCTTCGACTACCTGCGCGACAACATGGCCTACCGCGCCGAGGACATGGTGCAGCAGCAGGGCCACAACTTTGCCATCGTCGACGAAATCGACTCGATCCTCATCGACGAAGCCCGCACGCCACTGATTATTTCCGGCCCCGCGCCCTACTCCTCGACCCAGTACAGCGAACTCCAGCCGGCCGCCGCACGGCTGATCCGCCGCCAGCGCGACCTCTGCAATCGACTGCTCTCGGATGCCAAGAAGCTGATCGAGGAGGGCGAGGAATACGAAGCCTCGCTCAAGATGTACCAGGTGTTCGAAGGCATGCCCAAGAACAAGCAGCTCATGCACATGATCGAGGATGTGAAGTACCGCAAGCTCCTCGAAAAAACCCAGATGAAGATGCTCGCCAAGGAACGCGAGATCCAGGCCCGCGAACTCCAGCAGGAACTCTTCTTCACCATCGACGAAAAAGGGCACGACGCCGGGCTTACCGAAAAGGGCTGCGAAGAGCTCAACCCGAACGACCCCGAGATGTATGTTCTCCCGGACATGGTCTCCGCTCTGGCCGAGCTCGACGGACGCACCGACCTCTCGCCCGAGGAGATGATGGAGCAGCGGCGCGCCATTCAGGAGGATTTCGCCCTGCGCAACGAGCGCGTCCACGCGGTCGACCAGCTCATCCGCGCCTACAGCGTCTACGAAAAGGATGTCGACTATGTGGTGCAGGACAACCAGGTGATGATCGTCGACGAGCATACCGGCCGCCTCATGGCCGGCCGCCGCTGGAGCGACGGCCTCCACCAGGCCGTCGAGGCCAAGGAGGGCGTGAAGGTCGAGCGCGAGACCCAGACCCTCGCCACCATCACCATCCAGAACTATTTCCGCATGTACAAAAAGCTCTCCGGCATGACCGGAACCGCCGAAACGGAGGCCGACGAGTTCCACCAGATCTACAAGCTCGACGTGATGGTGATCCCCACCAACCGCCCTGTGCGGCGCCTCGACCTCAACGACCAGATCTACAAGACCCAGCGCGAAAAGTTCCGCGCGGTGATCGACGAGATCAAGGCCGCCCACGCCCGCAAGCAACCCGTGCTCGTCGGTACGGTGGCGGTCGAGACCTCCGAGGTCATCAGCCGCATGCTGCGCCGCGAGAACATCGTGCACAACGTGCTCAACGCCAAGAACCACGCACGCGAGGCCGAGATCGTCGCCAATGCCGGCCAGCCCGGTGCCGTGACGATCGCCACCAACATGGCCGGCCGCGGAACCGACATCAAGCTTGGCGAGGGCGTGGTCTACTTCGACGACAAGCAGATCAAGTCGAAGGAGTTTTCCCTCGACACCAAGGTCGAGGGCAAGCCGCTGCGCAAGCTGCTCGAAGAGAAGCCCTGCGGCCTCTACGTGATCGCCTCCGAGCGGCACGAATCGCGGCGGATCGACCGCCAGCTGCGCGGTCGCTGCGCGCGCCAGGGCGACCCCGGCATCTCGCGCTTCTACGTCTCGCTCGAAGACAACCTCATGCGCCTGTTTGGTTCTGACCGCATCTCGGGCATCATGGAAAAACTCGGCATCGAAGAGGGCGAGGTGCTCGAACACCCGTGGCTGAACAAATCCATCGAAACTGCCCAGCGGCGCGTCGAGCAGCAAAACTTCGCCATGCGCAAGCGCACGCTCGAATACGACGACGTGATGAACAAACAGCGCGAAAAAATCTACGGCTTCCGCTCCGAGGCGCTCAAAAGCGACAACCCGCGCGAGCAGCTCTACTATGCCGTCGAGGAAATCATTGCCAGCAAAGCCATCGATGCCATCGACTCGAAAACCGAAGCCGGGCTCCGCGAATTCATCGCCTGGGTCAACACCACCTTCCCGCTTGGCCTGCGCGATCGCGATCTCCCCGACGAAAAAACCGTCGACTCCCTGATCGACCTCGTGCTTGACCGCGTGAAAAAGGCCTATGACCTCAAGGCTCGCCATGAGGAGACCGGGGCGCTCCACCGCCTAGAACAGCAGCTGATCATCCAATCCGTCGACGAGCACTGGCAGGAATACCTGCGCAACATGGACAGCTTGCGCGAAGGCATCGGCCTGCGTGCCTACGGCCAGCGTGACCCGCTCGTGGAATACAAGCGCGAGGCCTACAACCTCTTCATGGATCTGATGGACCGCATCTACGAAGAGATTGCCACGGCCATGTTCCGTTCCGCCACCTCGGTCGATGCCATGGAAGGGTTCTTTCAATCGCTCCAAGGCATGCAGGTGCAGCACCAGGAAGCCTCCGCGCTCGCGGCGGCGGCTCGGCAGCAGCAGGCGCCGCAAGGTGCGCCGCCCCCCGGCATGGGCGCGCCCCCGCCCGG
>WFRA01000114.1 GCA_015486775.1 Kiritimatiellales bacterium
ATATCGTGTAGACATAACCCGGCTCGGAATCCCACTGCATGGTTGTGACGCCATCGCTGTTCCGGGCGAGCATCAGCGGCGGCGGATGATCCTCCTCGACCACCTTGCTTACGCAACCTGCCAATAGAACCACGGCCAAAGCCACCAAAAAACACCGTATCGTCTTCATTCCTCTCCCTCCGGATTCGGCACGGCCTGCTCTTCCGGGGCATCGGGAGCCCCCAGCACCACGGCGGCGGGAACCTCGTTGGTGAACGGATTGCCCGGCTCTTCCTCCACCGCTTCCGGAGCGGCCTCGTCGGCTTCCGGTGCGACCTCCGGTTCAGCCAGGACGGCCTGGCGAACCATAACCCAGTATTGCAGATCCGAAGCCCCTTGCTCGTTGCCTTCGCCAAAGTGGTCGGCCATGCGCTTGTTGTACCACTTCACATTCAGCCCCTCGGGGTTGATGGCATCCATCTCCATCTTGTAGCGGTCGGCAAACCACTTCCAATCCTTGTACCCAAAGTCAAAGTATTGTCCCGCCAGATGAATGAGGGGGCGCAGCTGCGTGGTGGTGATCTTGGAGACGTTCAGGCACCAGTCCGCCGGCGGAACGAGTTTTTCCGGAACCGGTGCCTTTTGCTTTTCGACAATCAGCGCCGAGTCCGGCGCCTTCTTGAAGAAATGGCCGGCCACGAAGTCGTCCGGCGTAATGTTCACCCACTGCGACCCCGTCCAGCCATGCAGGGAGACGGCACCGTTGGCGCCCAGCGCATAGCTGATGAAGAGCGAGGGGTATTTGTTGGCGATATCCATGCCCAGCCGCACCATGGCCTCCGTGCGCGGAACCATGATGAGCGTGACCTCGTCCTTGCGCGATGCCCGGGCGGAAAATGCCAGGCAAGCCAGCGCGAGCATGGAAATCCGCAACATTCTTTTTGCGTGTTTCATGGCAATCCCCCGGTTACTCCGCCGGAGCGAGCGGTGCAGGCGAAACGCGCTTGGCCAGCTGCTGGTCGATCATCATCAGGCCGCCGCCCTCCTTGCCCACCAGGCGGAGCGGGGCGAGAATGTCGTTGACGTTGGCCTCCTCCTCGACCTGCTCGGTCACATACCACTGGAGGAAGGTCTGGGTGGCGAAATCGCGCTCGTCGACCGCCAGCCCCATCAGCTCGTTGATGCATTTGGTCACGAACTGCTCGTGCTCCAGCGTGGCTTCGAATACTTCCAAGGGGGTGCCAAACTCGCTGGGCGGCTCGTCGATCTGCTTGAGGTGAACCGATCCGCCCTGGTTGAGAATATAGTCGTACATCTTCGTGACGTGCAAAAACTCCTCTTCGTACTGGTACCGCATCCAGTTCGAGAAACCGGGCAGCCCCTGCGCATTGCAATAGGCCGACATGGCCAGATAGAGATAGGCGGAGTAGAACTCCTTGTTCACCTGTTCGTTCAACGCATCCTGCATTTTTTTCGAGATCATGACTACCTCTCCTTCAATCCATTATCCACGGTTCCGCGAACTTGCTCCATCGCGTCAAGTTCAGGATGGACAGTAGGCAAGAATCCCCCGCGTGTCACCAAAAATTGGAGACCAAAAGGTTCCGGAACCTAATTCTCGGGCTTCTTCCAGCCTTCTCTCCACGCTTCGCTCAAGCCATTCCGTTCGCGCGCTTGGCCGACTCCACGGTGTTGTAGAGCAGCATGGTGATGGTCATCGGGCCAACACCGCCGGGCACGGGGGTGATGAGCGAGGCCTTTTCCTTTACGGCATCAAAGTCAACATCGCCGACCAGACGATAGCCACGCTCGCGGGAGGCATCGTCGACGCGGTTGACGCCCACGTCGATCACCACCACGCCGTCCTTGACCATGTCGGCAGTAATGGTGTTGGGCCAGCCGGAAGCGGCAATGATGATGTCGGCCTGGCGGGTAAAATGAGCCATATCCTTTGTGCGGGTGTGGCAGAGGGTGACGGTGGCGTTGGCGCCCTCCTTTTTCTGGAGCAACATGTTGGCGACCGGCTTGCCAACAATGTTGCTGCGGCCTACCACGACGACATGCGCGCCCTCTGTTTCGACTCCACTGCGCAACAGCAGCTGCACAATTCCATGCGGCGTGCAGGGAAGGAAGGTATCCTCGCCAATCATCATCTTGCCGACGCTCATTGGATGGAAACCGTCCACATCCTTGTCTGGATCGATGGCCAGCAGCACGGTGGGTTCGTCGATATGCTTTGGCAGCGGAAGCTGCACGAGAATGCCGTTGATTTTCGGATCGTTATTCATCCGATCCACCAGTGCCAGCAACTCCTCTTGCGAGGTCTCGGCCGAAAGGCGGTTGTCGTCGGAATAGATTCCAATGTTTTCGCAAGCGCGCTCCTTGGCCGTCACATACGACTGCGATGCCGGGTCGGCTCCTACCAAAATAACTCCAAGCCCTGGAACAACGCCCTTTTCTTTTAGCGCGGAAACCTCCGCTTTCAACTCCTTGCGGATATCCGCCGCGACCTGCTTGCCATCGATAATTTTTGCCGACATTTTTTCTCCTATTTAATAAACCGAATACACAAGGGGTAACGATATGCAATTCCATCGCCCGCCTTCACCGCCGCCACAACCACACAAACGAAACCGAAGATAG
>WFRA01000115.1 GCA_015486775.1 Kiritimatiellales bacterium
CCTCGAGAGTCCCTCTTTCGTTCCAATTAAAGCCGGGCATAGAGGCGTTGAAATTGGTGCGGACCGCGAGGGTTCCGCCGTTGTTGAGGTCGAATTGGTTGCCGGCTTATATGTTGAGATCGGCGGTGGCGACAGTTCCGCCGCTGGCGACTTCGATGCGGTTGCCGGTGCCGCCCGCTACGGCGGAGCTGCCGCCAATGTGGATTTCGGGGGCGTCGAGGTAGGCGCCGCTGCCCGCGACGGAGAGCGTGTTGTTGGAGGAGGCCGATTGCACGCCGAGATTGACGACGGGGCTTTCGACGCGCCCGGCGTCGGCGATGGAGAGCTGGTTGCCGGAGGCATGGTCACCCACGTTGATGGATGCGGAGCTTTGCCAAAGCGAGTTGCTGCCCTGCACGGTGGCGGTATTGTTGTCGGCGCCGACCCAGTAGCCGATGGTTCCGTTGGCGGTCGTTGTTTTCCCGCCATTGGAAATGTCCAGGTGGTTGTCGGAGCCAAGATGGCCAACGTGCAGCGTGGCGGCATTCAGCAACGAGCCGGAGCCATCGACGGTTGCGGAGTTGCCGCCGGAGTTGTTGCCAACATAGGCAGAGGCCGCGTCAACCTGGCCACCGTCTGCGATGTTGAGCGTGTTGCCGGAACCCTCCTTGCCGACCGATAGTTCGATGGCGTTATTCCAGGTCGATCCCGCCCCGGTGACGGTTGCGCTGTTGTTGGAGGCGGAAACAGTGTTGCCGATATAGCCGATCTGGTTGTTTACCTGTCCGCCGTCGACGACCAGCGCGTTGCCTTCCGTATTGCCTCCCACCATCAACCACGGTGCCGCCACGTTCCACTGGTTGGAGACCGTTTGGGTGGATCCACCCTCGACCGGATTGGAATACCCCTGGGCACCCACCACCGCAAGGCACAGAACCAGCACCGAAAACCGCATTGTTTTATTCATCGTCTATCCCCTCTCAAAACCCTGTAAAACTAAATTTCAACCACGGAACTCCCCAACCCGATGGAACCGGAACCACGTATTTTTCTGATCACGAATCACGCGAATCGCATGAATCCATGAAATTCACTTTCCAACTCTCTTTCCCATTCGCGTGATTCGTGATCCATAATTCTTTCGTCTGAGTACAAAAATGCTGTGTAAACATGATCAAAATTTGAAAGGGCCTAAACGTCCTTTTGTCCGTGTCTTCCGTGGATCCAAAACCATCCTTTCAATTCGCGGTTTCCCTCGCCCCTCATTCCAACCCGACATCGATCCAGTAGAAGCCCTGGTCTTCGGCGTTGTGCACGCGATCCGTGTAGCTGTTTTGCGGATAGCGGATGCCGGTTTCCAAGGTTTGGAAGGCGTCGGTCAAGTTGGTTTGCCAGTAGATGGAATAGACGCGGCCGGTAACGGCGTCCCAGCTCAGGATAAATTCGCCGCCGGATGGCGTGTCGAAGGTCCGGACCATGAAGGCGGAGGCCGCATTGGTGGGATCCATGCCGGCAATGTATTCTTCGAGGTTGTTCTGGCCGTCGCCGTCGCTGTCCGCAGCCGGATCGCCATTCGCGGCGCTTCCGAAATATCGCTTCTCCCAGCCATCCGGCATGAGGTCGCCATCGCAATCGGGCTCCTCACCGGCAACAACCGTCATGGATACCGGCACGGCGTTGGAGGGTGTAGCCGCATCGTTGCCCGTCACCACCAGCACGGCGTTCGAAGAATCCCCCACCGCAAAACCGCTGGCATCGAAGCGGACCGACACCGAAACACTCGATCCCGGCGGAACGGTTCCAGACTTTGGATCGACCGTCAACCAGGATTCGTCCAGCCCATCGGTGGCTTGGTAAAGTGCCAAAATTTCCGATGCGGACAACATGCGGTTGTAGATGCGGATCTCGTCGATCGCCCCGTGGAAGGCATAGCTGGTCGAAGCGCTGTCCCGGCCAATGATCATGTTGGCGGTCGTTGCGGCATTCGGCGGCGGAATATTGGCATGTTCGGAATCGAGAACCCCGTCGAGGTAGAATCGCAGGGTCTTGCTATCCAAATCATACGTCAACACAGACTGATGCCACTCGCCCAGCGAGACCGAAGATGATGAATACACATAGGGGTCATAACCTCCAGAAATCTGATAATACAGTTTGCCTATACCTGATCCAGCCAGGGATCCAGAGATAGAACTGAACCATCCATTTGCCCCCCCCGATCCGCGCTTCGTGATCAGAGCATCGTTATAGGAAGGATTCCTCTCCGACTCGTTGAACCAGGTTGCAATGGCAAAGTCGGTATTGGCCAACCGCAGATCGGTACTGTCCGGGACTGCGATATAGTCGTTGTTTCCATCAAACAGATAGGCGCTATCCGCATTCCCAAACCGGTCGGCGGTCGGCGTCGCGCCGCTCACCGTTCCGTCGTGGCCATTGCCCGACTCGTCGTCGGCATTGCCATTGAAAGGGTAGTAGGCCGCCAGGGACAAATCCCCGGGATTCCCCACCGCGCCCCGGATCGAGAATTCGAGATCGGCATTCCCGACATTGGAAACAACCAGGGTGCGTACCAGGCTCTCTCCGACGACCACCTCCGTATTGGTTAGAGTGCCGGGCGAGAGAACCATCTTCGGGCTGACGACTTCGGCCACCGCGAAATCCTGCACCGTTCCAGCGATCGTACGGTCGTCGTAGCCAACGGCATCCACGCGCCAATAGTAGGTTTGACCCGCCTGCAATCCAGGAGCTGGAATATTCCAGGACGAGTTGACCACCTGCCCCTGGTAGCAACTGGAGTTCGTTGATGCGGATGCTACCTCGTCGCGGTTCGTTGAGAAATAAACCCGATAGCACATGGCGCCGCCTTGATCGTCCCAAACGAGGCTTTCTTGCGAAACCGGAACCGTTGTTCCGGCCTTGGGAAGAAGGTTTGTGGCTTGAACGAGCGGACCGAGCAGTTCGGCGAAATGCGTATAGCCCAAGGTTTTCGTCGAGCTGTCATACCACACCACGCCGCGATTTCCAGGGGGGCAGGCGTGTAGCGTGCTGGACTTCGGCAAATTGCCGACAACGGTTCCATCCGCACCCCGATAGATCTTCGAAGATCCGATCGCCAACCGTCCGTCGAAGGTGGCGCTGTATATGTTTTCGCTGTACGAGGCTTCGACAACCGCGAGATCGGCAGTGCTAAACCGCCGTTTTTTGTTGATGAGGGATTGCCCGTCGTCAACCAGCAACAAGGGCGAGTTGAGCGGATCGCGACCCTGTTGCGAGGAGGTGTCGACCTTTACCAGTTTGTTGTCTACCACATCGAATGTGTAGACCCACGAGTTGATGACGCCTGCACCCCATCCATACTGCCGCCAGGAATAAAGCTTGTTCCGGACATCGTCGTAAGCGAGCCCCCCCAGCCCATCTCCATTGTTGTTGTAGGTGGAAAGATCGATGCCGGCTTCATAGTCGAACACATGGACAGCCGGTGCCCAGTTGCCGTCAATGTAGAAAACAATTCCATTGTTCCCCGCCTCGACATTGAAATGCGTGGCACTACTGTGCTTTGCCGTTCCCGGCACCTTCTTGATGTCCCTGACCTCAAATGCCTCCAAATCGACTCGGGCGAGACTGCCATCCTTGAAGCTAATCGCGAAGAGGTTCGTTCCCGAAGCATCAATATCCATATCCGTGATGTTTTCCGGCAGTTCCAGGACTCTTTCCGCCCGCAAGGGATCGACACTGATTTCCAGCAAGTAGGATTCGTCATCGCCAGGCTGGTAGCTGACGGCATAAACCTTGTCTTGGACAGGATGCGCCGTGATGCACTTCAGCGTTTCGTTCAATCGCTTCACCGCAACAGGCTCGGCAAAAACGGTTCCGCCCGAGGAAACAAGAATCTCTCCGGAGTTGTCGCCAAACCCGAGCGCATCCTTGTCGATTTCCAACACGAGCGCGGCCGAGCCCGTTCCATTGGTTTCCGACGCGGAAAGCCAGGATGGCATCGATACAACCTGCCATGCTCCGGTAGCCTCCTCCATATCGATCAAAAGTTCCTGCGTAGTCAACCCGTCGATATTGAACAGCACAGAATCCAAGGAGGCGGGGCTGAAACTCAGCCCCCCAACCACGAAACTCCAAACCTTGCTTGAGAGAATGCCGTCCGAGCCAACTGCATCCACGCGCCAATAGTAGGTCGCTCCCGCTTCAATCGAGCCAGGCGGCAGCATCATGGTATCGGATTCGGTACGGCCCAAATACTCAACCTGGTTGGTCGTGGCCGTTGCCACCGCGTTGGAGTCCGCCCCAAAATAGACATCGTATTGCAGCGCCAGAGGTGCCCTCTTCCACGCCAGTTCGGAGTGGTTGCCAGCCACCACCGAACCATCGGGAACCAACGGGGAAAGCCCCGGAACGGGCATTCCGTCCGGGACGGAATCCAATGGCTGCACCACCAGCGACTTATCCGTTGAATTAAACAGAACGAGCTTGGATTGATCGGCCGAGAACGCGGAAACTTTCCCCGTTCCCGAGAGGGACAACACGGAAGCATTCGCATCCACATCCATCAGGCCGGTCGCTGTTACCGCATAGCGCCCATAGAACGAGGCGGCATACATTTCCTTGCCGATGTTTTTCACCTCTTTCAAATCGGAAGTGCGATAGGCCACCCCGCAGTTGAATACGCGCGTGCCGTCGCCGGAAACAAACACATTGCGGGAACCGTAGTAGTATTTGGTCTTCACGCTAATCTCGCTCGCGAAGGTGTCGTTCGTGATCGTGAAACGGGACAAGCGGGCACCGCTCGAATTGTTGTCGGTGTGGTAGTAGTAGCGCCCATCAAGCGTGCAGTCGC
>WFRA01000116.1 GCA_015486775.1 Kiritimatiellales bacterium
CAGCAACGCATCCCGGCCAGCGCCGATGTGTTGGTCAAGAAACTACCGAGCTTCTATGAGATCATCCGCCTTTCCTCCGGCGATGCCGGCTTGGTATTCATGGGCATGCGCCCGCCGGACGAGGAGGAATCGGTCGAGGCCTACAGCCGCTACTACGGCAACCTGATGGAAACCACCGGGGGCATGCCCCCCCTCGCCCTGGTGCTCGCCGCCGAGGACATCGAATTCCGGCAGGTCATCGGCATTTCGGAAATGGCCTGACCGCCGTTATCCTGCTGACCTCGCCACAACCGTCCGGAGGCAAATCCTCCCCGAGGAACCCTCCCGGATCTATAATCCAGATTGACGATCGTCAATCTGGATTATAGATCCCGGTGGAATTCCGAGCTTTATCTTTCGGATTTCCTTGGCTATTTGGGTGTTTTGTCATTACTTACTACGCCAGCGTACATTATCCTCCGGATAGCTCCGCCATGCCTTGCGGCCAGGTGGCGCTTTCCTTCCAAAAACCGCTTGCAAAGGGTAGGACGCTCAACTATCTTCCTCGCTTCTTGAATCCGTTGCGGAAAGGTGGCTGAGTGGCTGAAGGCGATGGATTGCTAATCCGTTGTACTGCGATAGCGGTACCGGGGGTTCGAATCCCCCCCTTTCCGCCATTTTACCCCTTCCAAGGAGGGCAATCGTCATGAATATGGAATATATGGACAAGGCACAGGAAAAGATCACCAACATCCCAATGCTGGTGAACCTGATCTCGTACCGCACACGCCAGCTAAATGCCGGCGCACGCCCGATGGTCAAGAAGGACCATCCCGAACAGGACAACCACGATGTCGTCCTCAAAGAAATCATCGAAGGGGCACTGACGGTCGAAATGGCCTTCTCGCAAGAAGAGGCCGCCGTTCCGGGGCTCGACTTCGATCCCTCGATCCTCCTGTAGGAAGAGCCAAAAAATGTGCGGGAAAGCCCAAGGCCCCAGGTTTTGGGCTTTTCCTTTTTGCATTTCGGATTTGTTTCGGATTTAGTGCATTGGGAATTAGGATTTTCTCCCCATGGCTGGAAAAAACAAAAAGAAGAAAAGCAGCGGCGAGGGCGTTCTGGCTACCAACCGGAAGGCGCACCGCGACTTCCTGATATTGGAAAAGATCGAGGCGGGCATTGTGCTCACCGGCACCGAAGTCAAATCCGTCAAGCAGGGGCACTCCAGCATTCAGGAAGGCTACGTCCACATCGACGACCACATGGAGGCCTGGCTCATCGGCTGCACCATCCAGCCCTACGACCACGGCAACGTCTTCAACCACAACCAGACCCGCGAGCGCAAGCTGCTGCTGCACCGCAAAGAGATCGCCCGGCTCTACGGCAAGATCCGCGAAAAGGGGCTGACCCTCATTCCGCTAAAAATCTACCTCGTGCGTGGCAAGATCAAAATAAAGATCGGCCTCGCCAAAGGCAAGAACGTGGTCGACAAGCGCGACACCATCCGCCGACGCGAGGCCGATCGCGACTCCCAGCGCGCCATGCGCAACCACAACCACCGCTAGCCACACACTTAAAGAGAGGGCATCTATTAATACGTATGCGTCTTTTCGAGCATCGCCTTGACAGGGTTGCATGACTATGTCTGGGCAGGAGTTGGGGGAACTTTGCGGGAGGCGTTCCATTCCGCGGGAGTCCATCCGGCGACCTCGTCCCGCTTCATTGTCGGCAGGGCTTCGAGGAGGTCGCGCAGGTAATCGCCCGGGTTGAGGTCGAGTTTGCTGCAGGTTGAATCGGGCTTCGCCCTATTTCCTTCGGAACTGCGCTTCGCTTCGGCGATGAGGCTGTAGAGGATGGCGCTCTCTTGGCTCGAGGTGGGGCTGCCGAAGAAGAGCCAGTTCTTTTTCCCGATGGCGGTGAGCCGGATGGCGTTTTCGACGAGGTTGTTGTCGATTTCAAGCTTGCCGTGTTCGAGGTAGAGGTTGAGCGCCTCCCAGCGTTCGAGGGTATAGTTGATGGCTTTGCCGAAGTTGCTTTGCGGAAGCGTGCGCGGCCTCTGCTTTTCCAGGATCTCTTTGATTTTCCCGAGATGTTCCGGGGCATGTTTCTGCCGGTAGGTGGCGCGGTCGAGTTCCGGGTTGTCCCGCAGCCTGGTCTCGATTTGATAGAGCTTGGCAATGTGTTTGACGACTTCCTGCGCCTTGGGATGGCTTGCCTCCACGAATTTGCGGCGGGCATGCGCCCAGCAGGCGGCGTAGATGATCGCGTTTTTCCCTCCGCATGTTTCTTGTCGTTGAGCCAGGCGGTGTAGCCGACATAGCCGTCAGTCTGCAGCAAGCCGCCGTAATCGCGGAGCATGGGGCCGAGGCACTCTGCGGCGCGGCTGGGGAACCATTCAAACAGCACCCCGATCCCAGGGGAATGATAGACCCACAGGTATCCATTGGGACAGTGGTCCTTTTTGGGGTCTTGGTATTTTATGAAGGTTTCGTCGGCCTGGATATATCCGCTCGCGCGGATTTCATCGCGCAAGGCTTCATAGATGAGCGAAAGCCAGTTCACGATCAGGTGCATCCATCCGCCCATCGTCTTGCGGCTGATCTCGATGTCATGGCGTTGCTTGAAGATCTGCTCCTGCCGATAGAGCGGAAGATGGTCGCAGTATTTTCCAAGAATAATGTGGAGGATAAGCCCCGCCGAGGCATAGGAGCTTTCGATGAGCTGGGGGGGGGGAGCCGGGGCGATGACCGGCACCACGGAGCGGTCGGCGATCTTTTTGTATTTTGGGCGAATGGTGATCCGCTTGAAGAAACGCGTCGGCGTCACATCGAGCTGCTCCGTGCGCTCTTCGCCGATCTTTTCCCACTCATCCGGATTCTCCAGCACTTCGTCCGGCTCGATCACAATGATCTCCTCCGGGAGCCGAAGTCCTCTATGCCGGCGATACCCAGGAAAAATTTGCATTCCACAACAAGGAGCGGTTGGACGCACTCGGAGCTCAGGTCGAGGAGCATGGCAAGATGCTCGATGTCATTGTTTTCTATCCTGAAAAGGAGTGGCTCATCCTGATTGAGTCCATGACCAGCCACGGGTCGGTCGATGCGAAGAGGCATATGGAACTGGCGAAAATCTTTTCGGCGGTTGAACCGGGGATCGTCTACGTCACCGCATTTCCCGACCGGGGTCTCATGGCGAAATATTTGAATGCGATTTCTTGGGAAACCGAAGTGTGGGTTGCCGATGCGCCCGACCATCTAATCCATTTCAATGGCGACCGCTTTCTTGGTCCGCATTAACCCGTCTTTCGCTGTTCGCGGGTAAAAAGGCCTTATTTGCTCCATTTTCGCTCAAAGGTCTGCCCCACATTTCTTTTTCAGCTCTTCGATCCGAGGGGGTGGTTGCTCGGGCAGGATGAGATTGAATTGATGCAAAAAAAGCTGGATGTCTTTTCCGGGCTGGGTGTAACGAAGCAGGATTAGTTCGCGGTCGTCTTTCTGGTGGTAAATCAGGCGGATATTGAGGTCGTTCTTGAGCTCCTTGAAGGCCTGTTCGACTTCGGTGAGCACGATGTATCGCTTCCTCTGTTCTTCGGGATTGTCCGCCACGAGGTTGGTGCGCAACAGGTAGATGTCTTTGCCAAGACCGTCAACAGCTTCAAGATCGGCTACTACCCAGTCATGAATTAATTGTCGGGATTTAACAGAAGGTCACAAAGGGCGCGAAGACAGAACTCGTTTTCTTTGCGCACTTTGTGTCCTTCTGTTAGAAAAATACCCATTAAGCAACCCCCCAAGCAAAGCCTGACGATTTGCGGTCATTCGTGGTTGCAATGCGCATTCCCAACCGATACCTATTGCGCCCATGCCCACCCCGTTCCTCATTCTGGCACCGATGCGCGGAGTCACGACGATGCACTATCGCCGCGCGTTCGTCCGCCATTTCCAGGGACTGGATGCCGAGATGGCGCCGTTCATTTCCACGGTCGATGCTGAGCGGATCAATCCCAAGCTGCTTAAGGATGTCCTGCCGGAAAACAATTCCGGTCTGCCGCTCATTCCGCAGCTGATCGGCAATAAGGCCGATGACTTTGTGCAGATGGCCGGTGCATTGCACGATCTCGGCTACAACGAGATCAACTGGAACCTCGGCTGTCCGCACAAGCCGATCCGGCGGAAGCAGCGCGGTGCCGGATTGCTACCCCATCCCGACCGGGTCGATGCGTTTCTCGACCAAGTGTGCGAACGCATCCCCTGCAAGGTTTCCGTCAAGGTGCGCCTCGGCGTTGCGGACAAGTCGGAGCTGATGGAGCTGATCCCCGTGCTGAACCGATACCCGCTCAACGAGGTGGTCGTCCATCCCCGCACGGCGGAGCAGATGTACACCGGGACGGTGGATCTCGACGCCTTCGAAGAGGCGTTCCAGGCCTTGGAACTCCCCGTCTGCTACAACGGCGACATCGGCTCCGCCACCTTTTTCCAATCCCTGAAAGAGCGCTTTCCAACGATTGGAAGATTTATGCTTGGACGCGGGCTACTGGCCAATCCGTTCCTTTGTGAGGAGATCAAGCCCGCTTTATCACACTTCCGGAAGTGTGAGAGTAGTATCGACCGCATTGCCACCTTTCACGACGAGCTGCTGGCCAGCTACGAGGCCGCCCTGCACGGCGACCAGCCGGTGCTGGGAAAAATGAAGGAGTTCTGGACCTACCTCTCCACCTATCTTTCCAATGGCCGGAAAATGTTCAAGAAGCTCAAGAAGACCCAGCGCCTCGCCACCTACAAAGCCATCGTCGGCGAACACCTTGCCGATGCGGAATGGATGGGTAGCGAACCCCCGGAAAAACCTTGGAATAAACAATGAACTATGTCCTGCAAGTCCTCTTTGTCCTGATCCTGATGGCCGTGGGCTATTTTGCGCGGAAGCGCGGAATGGTCAGCGCAACGGGCACTGCCGAAATGGTGCGGCTGCTCATTGCCATCATCTACCCCTGCCTGATCTTTTCGTCGATCACCCGGTTGGATGCCCGCGAGTTGGCGGCCAACTGGGTCATGCCGGTGATGGCGATCGCGATTGCGGGGACCGGCCTGCTGCTCGGCCTGGCCGCGCTGCGGTTCCTGAAGGTGACCGACCCCCGGCGGGCGAACGCCTTCCTGTTCCAGAACACGATCAACAACTATCTCTTCCTCCCGCTCCCACTGGTGATGCTACTCTGGGGCGAGGAGGGGGTTGCGCTGCTGGTATTTGCCTCGATGGGTTTCGAACTGACGGTCTGGACGGTGGGGGTCTTCCTCTTCAACCGATCCAGCAGGTTTTCGGAGGGGATCCGGATGATGTTCGGGCCGCCGCTGGTTACGCTGGTCTTTTCGCTGTTCTGGGTCTGCGTGCGCGACTTGCTGCACCCGGGACTTCCAGCCTCCGGGTTCATTGCCGACCTCGCCCGCCGCATGCTGGAGCTGCTCCACTTCGGAACGGATGCCGTCGGCAAGGCCACCATCGCGGTTTCGATGATTGTGGCGGGAAGCCGGATTGCGGCGCTGGATGTCCGCGCGGTTTTCGACCGCCATGTGTGGATTGCCGCCGCCCTGCGGCTCGTGGTCACGCCGGTGGTCTTTATCCTGCTTCTCAAAACCATCCCCATGGGCGAGATGGCCTATGGCATCCTAGCCGTGGTGGCGGTCATGCCGGCGGCGGTGGCCAGCCTGGTCTTCAGCGAGCGCTTCGGCGGCGACTCCGACTTTGTCGCCACCACCCTGCTCATCACCCATCTCGGGGCGGTGGCCACCATTCCGCTCCTGCTCGCCTGGGCCCTGTAGAGCCTCCCGGCTAGTCGTCGAGGCGCATGCGGGGGCGGGGCTTGGCGGGCGCGGGTTTGGCGGCCTCTTCCTCGGCCTTGCGCTGCTGGTACGACTTGACCACAAGCCGATCCTTGTCGGGGCGGAAGCAGTCGCGAACCCAGAGCAGGTAGATGCAAGCCATGATGCCCCAGACGCAGGCCATGTAGGTGAGCATGGCGGAGTTGAAGGGGTAGAACCGCTGGAGATTTTCGATCTGCGCGGCGGAGTAACCCATGTGGGCGTAGATGGTGGGCATGTCCATCTCCGAGAAGGTGAGCATCAGGGAGGAGGAGACCAGAAAAACCAGTCCATACGCCCCCCACCAGACATGCATCCGACGGGTGAACGCCCCCCAGCCCACATAGCCGCAGGCCACCGAAATGAGTGCCACCACGGCAAATCCCGGCAGGCCATCGATGATGCGGCCGAAGAAAAAGACGGTGTAGTTCACGGAGCCGGCCACCGCAATGGAGAGCGTGCCAGTGGCGGAAACAAAGGCCATCGCGAGTAGCGGAAGCGGATGGCGGTCGGTCCACGACGGCTTGGGGTTGATCCGCTCGCAGGTTGCCCGGACGGACGGGGAACCGTAGAAGAAGATTCCAATGACCGGGAAAACCACTTGCAGCAGCACCAGCACAAAGACGGCGAAATAGAGCATGCCCAGTGTTGCCGCGGGGGAAAGGGCGTCCGGAACCGCCATGATACCGTACACCTCCGGTAGCACGTAGAGGATGAGCGCCAGGGCAAGGGTGCCGAAGAAAATGGCCATCCACGCCCCCACGAGAAATAGCGCCCGCGCCCAGCGCCGCGCCTTGATGCTACCCAGTCCCATCACGATAAACCAGCCGGTCTGGAAAAAGAGGAAGCCTTCCGCCATCCTGAACTGGACTGGCTTGAGCGCCCCCATCCCCATGGATGAGACGGTCACCAGCAACAGCATCGCCAGCGAAAAGCAGAAGATGCCGAAGAGGATATCGACCGTGCCGAAAACCACTAGACCCACGGCACGATCCTTCGAGGTGTCCGATTCGCGCCGCAACCCATCGAGGGCTCTCTTGAAAAATTCCTTCATGGCCGCATCGGCACCGGGTTCCAAGGGTTGGAACTATTTGAGGTGGGTCTTCAGGCCTTTCCCGATGGAATAGACCTCAAAGCCGATGTCGAACAGCGCCTGGTGGTCGAGCATGTTGCGGCCATCGAAGACAAAGGCGGGCTTGGCCATGGAATCGTAGATCCGCCGGTAGTCGAGCTCTTTGTATTCCTTCCAGTCGGTGAGCAACGCCACGGCGTGCGCGCCGTC
>WFRA01000117.1 GCA_015486775.1 Kiritimatiellales bacterium
ATCCCCGGCCGGGGCCGACGGGGATGCCCTGGTGGCGCGCCCATTGGATAAAGTCCGCCACCACCAGAAAATAGTTAATATAGTTGGTTTTTTCGATCACCCCGACTTCATATTCGAAGCGGGTCTTGATGGTCTCCTCCTCCTCGTTTTTGGGATGGTCGAGGTCTTCGATGCCATAGAGCTTTTTTAGCCCCTCGCGCCCGAGGTGGATGAGGTATTCCTTGTCGGACTTAAATCCTTCCGGCAGCGGGAAAACGGGAAAGTGGAGATCCTCGGCCTTTTCGGGGAAGAAAAATTCGACATTGCAGCGCCGGGCAATCTCGACGGTGTTGGCGATGGCCTCGGGGTGGTCGGGGAAGAGGGCGGCCATCTCCTCGCCGCTTTTCATGTAGAACTGGTCGCCCTCGTAGCGGTGGCGGGTGGTGTCGGCCACCAGGTCGTTGCGCTGGAGGCAGATGAGCACATCGTGCGCTTCGGCGTGCTCCTGACGGATGTAGTGGACATCGTTGGTGGCCACCAGCGGAAGGCCGGTGCGCCGGGCAATCTCGACAATATTGGGATTGGCCGTTTTTTGGTCGGCCAGCCCGTGATCCTGGATTTCGAGGAAAAAATTGTTTTCGCCCAGGATTTCGGAATATTCGCGGGCGAGTTTTTCGGCCTTGTCGAGGTCGCCATCCTTGCAGGCCTCGGTCACTTCGCCGCGCAGGCAGGCCGAGAGGCCGATGAGGCCGCGGGCATATTTCCGCAGCATCGCCTTGTCGATCCGCGGTTTGTAGTATTGCCCCTCCAGGTGGGCGGTCGAGACCAGCTTGACCAGATTTTCGTATCCCTCCTGCGTCTCGGCCAGCAGCACCAAGTGCATGTTGTTGCGCTGGGAGGAGCGCTCCTCGATCCCGTGGCGGGCAAGGTAGACCTCGCAACCAATGATCGGCTTTATACCGTTGCTATGCGCAGTCTTGTAAAAATCCACTGCGCCGTAGAGCACGCCGTGGTCGGTGATGGCCAGGTGCTGCATGCCCATCTCCTTGGCGGCTTTCATGGCCTCCTTAATCTTGATGGTGCTGTCGAGCAGGCTGTAGCTGGTGTGGAAATGCAGATGGCAAAACGGGGTATGGCTCACGGAAATTTTCTCCCAAAGGTTGGAAGAACGAAGGTAGGATTTGGCGGTCGGAATGGCCAGATGAAAATGGGAGCAGAGTGACCATCGCAATACAAGATTGTGAATTGTGGGGAATTCGTGTGTTTTTTCTTGTTTGCGGGGGTGACTGTCCATAGCCTGTTACGCATGTCAGGGTAGGTCGGACAGGATTTTCTCTTTGTCAGCCAGCTTGGCCGTTTGCTTTGTGTTGTGTTTGTGAGACTATGTGAGGAAGGGCTATGAAGATGTATGCTTATCGGTCTGTTCGCTTGTTTGTTGGTGCCGCTCTCTTTCTCGCCCTTGGCGAAAGCGCGTTCCCGGCCACGCTCTATTCCTCCGACTTTGAATCCGGCGCTGGGCCGGAGTGGTCGGCGACCAACCTCAACAGCGATGTCATCGATCCGTTCACGGTGTTCAGCGGCCGCTTCGGGAACGATTCGCAGATCCTGACGGCGAGCAATCTGGTGGTGGGTGCCGACTATAGCCTCTTTTTCGATCTCTACATCATCGATTCGTGGGATGGGGGGAACGACCGCTTCAACGTGGATGTGGCGGGCACCAACTTGTTCAACGAGTCTTTCCACTACAACGGCACCAGCCAAAGCTATCCCTATTCGCCGGATGTCGGCCCGGCCAATTATGGATTTTCCGGGTACAACGATTCGATCTACCGCAATGTGGAGGTTGCCTTCCAGGCGGTTTCAAATGTACAGCAGATCGTCTTCTACGGATCGGGGCTGGAGTCGCTGGACAACGAATCGTGGGGGATCGACAACGTGGCAATCCAGGACTATGCGGCAACCACGATCTCGGGCACCTCGCTGCCTTCGGGCTCTTCGGCGGCGGCCATCGCCTGGTTCACGGTCACGGCGGATCGCGCCCTGATGGAATCGTCGGCCACCAATGCCGCCAACTTCGATCTGCGCGCGGCGGGCGTGGATGGCCTGTTCGACACGGCGGACGACTCGGTCTACACCCTGGTGCCGAGCTATGGCGGCGGAAAGAGCATAACCTTCTCTATCGATGGTGCCGTTCCACTGCAATACGGAAGCTACCGCTTCCAGACTTCGACCAATCTGCTCGATAGTGCCGGTGTGGCGGTGGATGCGTTTACCCAAAACTTTACTCTGGCGGAGACTGCGGCGGGGCGGGTGGAGGATCTGAGCAACGATTCGCTGGCGGAAGCGGACACCCTGATGCCGCTGGTGGAATCGCCGGCCTCCGGCGGTTTCCTGACAGCGCATGGATCGGGTTCCTTTTCGTCGGCGTCGGACGACGACTACTGGAAGTTCGAGGCGGAGGCGGGCGACGTGATCACCGCCTGGGTCGAGGTGGACCGCTCGGATGTGCAGCCCTATCTCTATCTCTACAACGCGGCGGGCGGCCAGCTGACCTATGCCAACAACTGGACCTGGTATTCGCGGATACAGAACTACACCATCACCGCGCCGGGAACCTACTACCTGAAGGTGGATCCCTACAATGACCGGAGTCCGGCACCGTCTTACACCCTGCGGCTGGACGTGGGGCGCAACCGCCCGCTGGAGGCCGAGGCCAACGATACCCCGGCGCAGGCCAACGTGCTGGCTTGGGCACTGGACGGAAGCTCGCTGAAGGCGAAAAGCGCCGGGGCGCTGGTGCACTCCGACGATCTTTTCAACCTCGGTTTCGTGAATGTCGGCAACGCGATGTCGGTCAACGTACGCTTCCCCGTGGAAAGCACGCTGGATGCGGCAAACCTGACCGCCAGCATCGAGATGGGCGACGGAACCGTACTCTACTCTACCAATCTGGCGGTCTTTGCCTACGATTTCACCACCAATGCCGTGCACTACCTGCGCCTGCATTCGGATTCCGGAAAAGATGTGCTCGGGCAATATGTGCTCGATCTGACGTTGCTCGACTCGGGTGCTCCGCAGCTTGCAAGCTCCACACTTCCAATGGCTGGAACAACCAACTCGGCGATCATCGACCGCTTTTCCGCCACGTTTTCGGAATACATGAATCTGGATACGGTAACCAATCCGGCTTCTTTCCGCCTCTCCTCGTCCGGTGCGGATGGCATCTGGGGTAACGGCGACGACGAGATCTATCCGCTGACTCCCAGCTATACAGAAAATACTTTGACGGCGACATTCGGCATCGAGCAGGGGCCGCTCCAGCCGGAGCGCGACTACCGCTTCGAGGCCAACACCAACTTGGAGGATCGTGTGGGGAACGCGCTTTCTCCCGTCTACCAGCAGGCGTTCCGCATCGAAGGCATCCCGAACTATACCGTCGAAAACCGGAACAATAATACGGCGGTCTTCGCCACGCCGCTGGGTACCTCCACCAATCTGGCTGGCGGCTCCTTCGCGCAGCTGCAGGTTGCAGGGGTTGGCGACAATCCGCAGGATGTGGCTCTCGCTGATTTCAACGGGGATCTTGTTCCGGATCTTGTGTCGGCCAACTACAGTGCGGACACCATCAGCATTCTTTACGGCAACGGGGACGGCACCTTTTCCTTTGCGACCAACCTAGTGGCCGGGGATGGCCCAAGGGCGGCAACGGTGGGGAACTTCAACGGCGACGGATATCTGGACATTGCCGTGGCCAACGAGCTGTCGGACAGCGTCAGCCTCTTTTTCGGGACCGCCTCCGGCCAGTTCCAATCCACGAACAGTTTCCCCTGCGGCGACGCACCGTTTTCGATTGTTTCCGGGGACATGGATGGCGACGGGAACGCGGATTTGGTCGTCGCCAACAAAAATGAAGGCGGAGCTGTGCTCTTCTATGGCGACGGGAGCGGCGGTTTTTCTCTCCCGCCCTTGGTCAGGTATATCGAAACAGCGGACTCGGGAAGCAGCTTTGCCGAGGTCGGGACGGCCCAAGGATGGCGAGGCGATGACTCTTGGTGGGAAGTCGGCGGTTTCCCGTTCGCCTTTCCCTTCTACACCAACACCTACACGAACTGCTATGTGGACAGCAACGGGAACATCACCTTCGACCACGGTTCCTCCGCCACGGGCGGGAGCGTTTCGTCGCTGAAGACCCGGGCGGTTGCCAGCCCCCTTTGGTCGGATTTGCGCACGGACGGCGACGCGGCCAACGATGTCTATGTGGACACGCAGGGCGACCACATCACGATTCGCTGGAAAGGTGCCTACTACAGCGGGGGAGCGCCGGTCAACTTTTCCGCCTCGCTCTACTCCAACGGCGTGATCCGCCTTGCGTACGGAGCGGGCAACGCGAACGGCGGCTTTATTGGAATCGGGGCGGGGGACAACCTGCACTATCAGCAGTCCACCGTGGCCGGCGGCAGCATGGACAACGCGGCCGATATCGTTTTCACCCCGCTTGCCGCCGGTGAGCGGACCGCCCTTGCGCTGGCCACGGGGGCGGGCGCCATATCGGTTGTTGCCGCCGACCTGGACGGCGGAACGGGGCTGGATCTGGTCGTGGCGAATTATGACGACGACACCGTCAGCGTGCTGCTCAACAACGGCGACGGCACTTTTGCGGGTGCCGTGAACTATCCGGTGGGCGATGCCCCCCGCTCGGTCGCCGTCGGCGATATGGACGGCGACGGCCACCCGGATCTGGTGGTTGGAAACTTTAATGCGGACTCGGTCAGCATCCTTTCCGGACAGGGAGACGGAAGCTTTGCAAGCGCGGTGGATTATCCTGTGACGGACGGCCCGATTGATCTGGTGCTCGAGGATGTTGATTCCGACGGGTTCAAGGATGTGGTGGTTGCCTCCTACAACGCTTCCCGGATGGCGGTCTTCCCCAACCAGGGGGATGGAACACTGGCAGCTAGTGCCTGGCAGTATGTCGCGAATAATCCCAGCGCGCTGGTCGGCGGCGATTTCGACGGGAATGGAATCCGGGACATTGCCCTGGCCAACAGCTCCCAGGACCAGATCCATGTCTACAGGGGATCCAGCCAAATCGATCTCTTGGAGGATCCGGCCGGTAGCGGCCTGCGCTTCGGGGCGGGCCGCGGAAACGTGCGCGACACCTCCGACTACGACTATTGGAGCTTCAGTGCGGACGCGGGCGACCAGGTGGTGCTGGCGATGCAGGTTCCCGGGAATCCGAATGCTTCCGGGTTGCAGTACTATCTGCTGGATCCCGCCGGGAACCGTGTTGGCGGAACCTACTACTCGGACTACTACGGTGGCCACGGGCAGTCGCCCCCGCTAACCGTTTCCGCCGCCGGCGTCTATACCGCCGTGGTGCGCTACAACTACCAATATTGGGGCGAATACCGCCTGCGGGTGTCGAAGGTGCCCGCCGGGCAGCAGTTCGAAACCGAAAACAACAACAATGTGGGCGAAGCCAATCCACTGGGCTTTACGCTGAATGGCAACCGGCTTGAAAACACGATCAACGGCTATGTCGGTGTTGCCGATTTGAGCGGCGACTATTTCAGCCTCGGCAACCTGACCTCCGGCACCGTGGTGCGCGTCGACCGCCGCCAGCCGGCGAACAGCGGGCTCGAGCCGCTGGTCGAAATCCTCTTCGAGGACGGCAACCCCGTCTCGCTGGGTTCCAACCAGGTGCTCCAGCTTGATGGCAGCTCAACCGACTATGCCATCTCCAACCCGTTCACCAACTTCCCGACCACCGCGCTGACCTACGAGTTCTGGATGCGCACGGCCGACACCTCCAAGGCCGGAACGCCGATATCCTACGCCTATTCGGGAAGCGACAACGAAGCCATGCTCTTCGACTACCGCAACCTCCAGCCGCACATCCACGGTTCCTCCTATTCCACGGGCGTCTCCGCCAACGATGGCCGCTGGCACCACATCGCCTGGACCTGGGACGGGGTCACGGGGACAAGCCTCCTCTACAAGGATGGGGAGCTGGTCCATTCCAACGGAAACTTCCGGACGGGCTACTCCCTCGGCGCAAATGGCGCCTTTGTGCTGGGGCAGGAGCAGGATATTGTGGGCGGGAACTTCGATTCCAGCCAGGCCTTCCTCGGCATCATGGACGAAGTGCGCGTCTGGAACACGGTGCGGAGTCAGGCCGAGATCCAGGCCAACCTCTACAACAGCCTGACCGGAAGCGAATCCGGGCTGGTTTCCTACTGGAACTTCGAGGGAACCCCGGCGGATCGGACATCCAACGGAAACGACCTGACGCTGAACGGCGGCGCACGCCTCTACGATTCGGATTTGCAGGGCGATCCCGCCGCGCAGCCGACCCATCTCGAATTCACCACCACCACAAACGGCATCTACCATGTCCGCATGGCGAATGCCTCCGGGGCGGGGGATCTGCTCGACCAGTACCAGATGGATGTTTCGCTCGAAGACCAGATTCCGCCGTTTGTTTCCGGAACGACCCTTCCAATGGATGGAACGGTTTCCGAGGCGGTGATCGACCGTTTCGACATCACCTTCTCCGAGGAGATGGGCTCGGCATCGGTGAGCAACAGCGCCAACTACGACCTGCGCTCCGCCGGGGCGGATGGATTGCTCGACACCGCCGACGACGAAATCTACGGACTCGCCCCCTCCTACGATACGGGGCTGGTGGCTTCTTACGTGGTAACCGATGGTCCGTTGCAGCCGGGCGCGGTTCGGTTGACGGTTTCGACCGGCGTGCGCGATCGGATGGGCCGGGCCATGGCGGCGCCCTATGTCCAGGGCTTCACCAACGCGCTCCGCAGCGGGTTTGTCGGGGAAAGCCGGAACAACGGAAGCATCGCCCTGGCCACCACGCTCGGGAGTTCCGTTTCCGCGGATGCCGACGGCTCCTTTGCCCTTTCCGGGAATGTGTCGGTCGGGAACAATCCCCAGGCACTGGTCATGACCAACCTCAACGGCGATGCCTATCTGGATGTCGCAACGGCCAACTATGGCTCTGGCACTGCCTCCATCTTGCTGGGCAATGGCGACGGCACCTTCCTTGCGGACACCAACCTGGAAGCCGGCAGCGGCCCCGTCGGCATCGAGGCTGGCACGTTCGACGCCGATGCAAACATGGATCTGGCCGTGGTTAACCTCAATAGCGACAACGTGACGATCCTGCTTGGCGACGGCGCGGGCGGGTTCAGCAATGCGGCCAGCTACTATGCCGGCGACCGGCCTCGCGACCTCTCTGTTGCGGACATGAACGGCGACGGCATTGAAGACCTAGTGGTTTGCAACGAATATTCCGACAACGTCGGCG
>WFRA01000118.1 GCA_015486775.1 Kiritimatiellales bacterium
ATTCCACCGACTGCTGTGCCAGCTTTGCCCGCTTTTGGGTCAACATTAGATTTCCACAATGCAGCCGCGCCGCCTCCGCCACCTGCCACTCCTGCCAAGCAATCTCCAGATTGATCGAACCGGCCTGCGCCTGCGCCGCATCGCGTTTGGCGCTCCGCGCCAGCAGAGCGGTCACCTCCCAGTCCAGCCCCAGCCCATAGCCGTTTACCCTGCCGTCGGTATTTCCACCCGTTGGAACTTCAAACCCCGCCGAGAGTTTGGGATTGGGGAGAATGCCCGCCTGCAACACCTGTGCCGAAGCCACCCCGCGACGGTCGCGGGCGACACGTAGTTCCGGATTGGCCAGCACCGCCAGAATTGCCGCTTCGTCCAGCGACAGCCCATCGCGTTCATCGAACACCACCGATTCGAGAAACGCATTCGAGAAACTATTGGCCTCCACCCGCAGCGCATCCATGTCCGGCGGTGCAAGCCCGTCCGAAAGCGGCTGGGCGTGGTACGACGCACATCCGAAAAGCATCAGGCAGAGCAAGCTCAACCCAATTGATTGGCAGGCGAGCCGCCTGCGGTACAACCGCCCGTATCGCAGGCGGCCCGCCTGCTTTCGCGCCTCCGTTCCGAACTTAATTAGTTTCCGTTTTTTCACATGCCTGGCTCTCCGTTCTTCAACGGTGCCAATATAGCAACCCCACCTTACCGGAACCTGCCCCCAACTTTACCGTTTGGTAAAGTTTGCGGGAATGGATCTTTCTCCGAGAACACCGAGCCCCGGCTCGGCTCGAGCAACAACCCCGCAAAAATCTGGCCGGGTGGTTCAGATGCCGAGCTGGGGCTCGGCGTTCCCTGCGATGGAACCTCATCTTCTGAGGCTTCGTTTAGCCTCAAAAAGGAAGCACAACGCGGAAGGTGGTTCCGGCGGGCGGGCCGGTGGTGGTAATGGTGCCGCCCTGCGGGGAGTACAACGCGGAAGGCGGAGCCTGACTCGATTCTGACACAAGGCCCTCAGATTTTGCAGAACCATTTTTTACGGGTTAATTTTTTCGCCACGAAGCAACTGTGGCCTTGCATAAACTATAGCAGGTGTTATACCCCAATCATCATGAGCAATGTACAAAAGAACACCCCGTCGCCCGATGCTGTGTTGTTCGACCGCGTGATCTCCATCCTTGAGCAAGCACGCGGTAATGTGGTTCGCGCCGTCAATTCCAACATGGTCATGGCCTATTGGCTGATCGGTCGCGAAATCGTGCAGGAACTGCAGGGGGGCGAAGAGCGGGCGGAGTATGGAAAACAGGTGGTGGAGAACCTGTCGAAACAGTTAACGGAACGGTACGGGAAAGGGTTTTCAGAACAAAGCCTTCAGAACTTCAGGCGATTCTATACTGCTTATAGCCAAAGAATTACAATTCCCTCCCCACCGGGGAGGGAATTCAAAAATGAGAAATCCTCCCCAGCGGGGAGGAAATCAGAAAAAGTGCGCCCAGTGGGTGCAGAATTGACCCAAGGCTTTTCCCCTCATCTTTCTTGGTCGCACTACCGTGTATTAATGCGCGTCGAAGATGAGCGTGCCCGCGACTTTTACGAGCGTGAAGCCATTGAAGGTGGCTGGAGCAAGCGAACCCTCGAACGTCAGGTTCACACCCAATATTACGAGCGGTCACTGCATGCCCAGCAGCCCGAAAAGATGATTGCCGAAGGACGGCAACTCCAGAAGACCCCAGAGGCTCCCAATGAAACACTAAAAAGTCCCTATGTGCTGGAATTCCTTGGCTATCCTAATTTTGCCGAGATTCATGAATCGGATGTGGAGCAGGCCATCATCACCCACCTGCAACGCTTTCTGCTGGAATTGGGCACCGGATTCGCCTTTGTCGCCCGCCAGAAGCATGTTCGTATCGACGAAGACGACCGCTTTATCGATCTGGTGTTTTATCACTGCAAGTTAAAGTTCTATCTACTGATCGATCTAAAAATCGGCAAACTTACCCACGGCGATGTCGGCCAGATGGACGGCTACGTTCGCATGTATGATGGACTCTTTACCGCGCCCGACGACAACCCGACCATCGGTCTCATCCTTTGCACGGAGAAATGCGACACCGTCGCCCGCTACTCCGTGCTTAACGACCGCAAACAGATTTTTGCCTCCAAATATTTGCCCAACCTTCCATCCGAAGAGCAGCTCCAGCGCGAAATCGACCGCGAACGCCGCCTCATTGAGGCCGCTCTTGAAGAGCGAAAACAGATTGAGGACGGGGAATGAAATGATGCTTTGGGCTCAGCGGGGTTGGTTGGCGGGGAGCACAACGCGGAAGGCGGAGCCAAGCCCTCCAGCGAATGACAGGAAGCAACGAATGGAATGGCCTTGCGCACATCATCCCTATTCGCTGCTTCCTGTTATTCGTTGGGAAACTCCTTTTTTGCCCGAATCGAACCGCCGGAACGCGCCGACGGCAGAGACACCGTGAAGGTGGTGCCGGAGGGGGTGCTGGTGGCGGCAATGGTGCCGCCGTGGGCGTGGACGATGGATTGCGCGAGGCTGAGACCGAGGCCACTGCCGGGGGTGGTGCGGCTGGGGTCGGCGCGGTAGAAGCGATCGAATATTTTGGGTAGGTCGGCAGATGAAATGCCGGGGCCGGTGTCTGAAATTCCAAAACAGACAGCATCGCTGGAGGACTCGATGGATAGCGCGACCGTTCCTCCGGACGGGGTGTATTTGATGGCGTTGTCGAGCAGGTTGGCGACGACGCGCTGGAGCTTGGAGCGGTCGCCACTTAGAGATGCGGGGGCGTCGGACGGGGTGTAGCGGAGTTGGATGTTTTTGTTTTCGGCGAGGGGTGAAAAAAGGTCGATGGCATCTTCGACGAGTGTGGAAAAGTTGAACGGTTCCCGTGCGAGGATGGTGGCGCCCGATTCGGTTTTGGAAATTTCCAGCATGGTGTTGATCATGCCGACAAGGTCGTCGATGGATTCGATGATGGATGCGGTGGTTTCTTGGAACTCATCGAGGGAAGCCTTGCTGTTCAAGGTGGTTTCGGCCATTCCGCGCATGCGGGTGAGCGGGGTGCGCAACTCGTGGGCAATGTTGTCGGTAATCCGCTGGAGCTCGTTGAAAAGCGATTCGGTTCGTTCCAGCATATTGTTGAAAGCAAGGGCAAGGTTGGAAATCTCTTCGCCCTGATGGCTCACCTGCACCCGCCGGGCAAAGTCGTAGCCCTCGATCCGATTGGCGGTTTCGGTGACTTGTTTGACTCCGGCCATGGCTTTACGGGCCAATAGCCAACCGACCAACCCGCCGCAAAGCAACATGATGACCAAAGCGGCTCCGAAGGTTTCGCGGTAGCGTTCGAGCAGGATTTCATCACCTTCAAGCGTGGTGCCGATTTGTAGGAGGTTTTCATCGGGAAGGCGGATTGAACCGATCCGCATGCGGTGTTCGCTGCCGGGGATTTCCAAGGATTGGAAAATTAAACTGTTTCCTTTTGGAGATGGGGTGGAAGCCAGATCTTCATCGGGGCGCGTGGTGGCCAGCACGAAATTTTCCGGCGAGCGAAGTTCAAAAAAGACCCGCTCCCTCCCCTGCGAATCGGCTTCCCGGGCAAATTCGGATTGAAG
>WFRA01000119.1 GCA_015486775.1 Kiritimatiellales bacterium
CCGTGCTGTCCCGGCGGATTGGGGCGGCGCTCGAGGAATTTTTCGGATTTGGGCGAAAGGGCAACGCCTAGACGGCGTGCCTTCTTAATTTTTGGTCCTGTATATTTCATTATTCGTTCCTTTCCGTTCCCGTTGGCTTCCCTGCAAATTAAGCGGATTGTACCCGCCGCCCGTTCGTGTTTCCCAGTCGGGCGCTCGCCCCGCACCGTGCGGTATTTGTTCCTTTTGGCGATGATCCTTCGTTCGGGTTTCCGTTCTACGGGAAAACAGGCGGGCATTTATATAGAATCGCCCGAGCGAGTCAACCCCGTTTGGCCGGAAAGATTTGCCCTCCGCAATCTTGAGCATGGAATAATGGATGGCTACAATAAACCCAAATAGTGGCAGTGGTGGCTTTTGTAAACCCCTTATCAATTTGCGTGTATTAGCGTTCATTTGCGATTAACTGCTTTTTCTCGGATAAATTTTCCGCCCTCTTGACCCAAATCAAGGAATTCGCCCACAGGGTGTGCAGAATGGCTTGCATATTCAGGACGAACAAGGTACTGTTTGAAAAATCAATCAACCAAACAAGGAGCCACACATGAGCATGTTTTGCTATCAATGTCAGGAAACCGCTAAAAACGAAGGCTGCACCATTCGGGGGGTCTGCGGGAAAACCGAGTCCACCGCCAACCTCCAGGATCTGCTGATCCACCTGCTGAAAGGCATTTCAATCTGGGGCGAAAAGGCCGAGGGTACCGATGCCAAGGCCGGCCGCTTCATCATGGAATCCCTCTTCGCCACCATCACCAACGCCAACTTCGACGATGCCCGCTTCGTGGCGCTCATCGACGAAGCGCAAGTTATCCGCGACGGGCTGAAAGCCAAGGCGGGCGGATCGGACGAAGGGATGCACGACTCCGCCACCTGGAGCGGAAGCGGGCTGGAAACCTATCTCGAAAAAGCCAAAAGCGTTGGCGTACTCGCCACCGAAAACGAAGATGTGCGCTCCTTGCGCGAGCTCGTGATCTACGGACTCAAGGGGCTGGCCGCCTACGCGGAACATGCCGCCATCCTCGGTGCCGAGGACGACGCACTCTACGCCTTCGCCATGGAAGCCCTCGCGGCAACCACCAAGGAACTCTCCGTGGACGAACTCATCGCCATGGTGATGAAGACCGGCGAATTTGGCGTAACCGCCATGGCCCAGCTCGACAAGGCCAACACCGACACCTATGGCAATCCCGAGCTCACCACCGTCAATCTGGGCGTGAGCGACAAGCCGGGCATCCTGATCTCCGGCCACGACCTCAAGGATATGGAAATGCTCATGGAGCAGACCCAGGGCACCGGCGTGGATGTCTACACCCACTCTGAAATGCTACCGGCTCACTACTACCCCGCCTTCAAAAAGTACGATAACTTTGTCGGCAACTATGGAAACGCCTGGTGGAAGCAGGGCGCAGAGTTCACCTCCTTCAACGGCCCGATCCTCATGACCACCAACTGCATCGTCCCCGTAAAGGATGCATACAAGGATCGGATCTTCACCTCCAACGCCGTCGGCTACCCCGGCGTCAAACACATCCCGACCGGCCCGGACGGCCAGAAGGATTTTTCGGAGATCATCGAGCTGGCCAAGACCTGCCCGCCGCCCACCGAGATTGAAACCGGCACCATCGTCGGCGGATTCGCCCACAACCAGGTGATGGCGCTGGCCGACAAAGTGGTGGATGCCGTCAAATCCGGTGCCATCAAGCGCTTTGTCGTCATGGCCGGTTGCGACGGACGCCAAAAAGGCCGCGGCTACTACACCGAAGTGGCGGAAGCCCTGCCCGAAGGCACCGTGATCCTCACCGCAGGTTGCGCAAAATACCGCTACAACAAACTCGACCTCGGCGACATTGGCGGAATCCCGCGCGTCCTCGATGCCGGACAGTGCAACGACTCCTACTCCTTGGCCGTCATCGCCATGAAGCTCCAGGAAGTCTTTGGCCTCGACGACATCAACGACCTGCCGATCTCCTACGACATCGCATGGTACGAGCAGAAGGCCGTGATCGTCCTGCTGGCGCTGCTCTTCCTCGGCGTGAAAGGCATCCGCCTCGGCCCGACGCTTCCCGGATTCCTCTCCGCGAACGTGGCCAAAGTGCTCGTCGAAAACTTCGACATCAAGCCCATCGGCACCGTCGAAGACGACATCGCCGCCATGATGGAAGGCAAATAGGAGAACGCTCCTAGAAAAAAGGCGCTCCTCGCGGGGCGCCTTTTTTACTTTCTGCCCATAAAAGCGTGTCACTTCCCGCGGAACTATTATAAAAAAGCCGCGATGCAACTGATCGGACAACTCGTCGGAACGCAACCGGGACTCGTGCTGGCCTTCGCCGCAACCGCCGCCGTGGTGGTGCTCGCGGGCATTCGCCTGAGCATCTATGGCGACGCGCTGGGCGACCGCACCGGGCTCGGAAGCGGACTGGTGGGGCTGGTCTTCCTGGCGGCGGTCACTAGCCTGCCAGAGCTGGTGGTGTCGCTCACCTCGGTGTTGCAAAACAGCGATCCCGTCCTGGGGGCGAACTTGGCCACCGGCAACATGCTCGGGTCGAATGTCTTCAACCTGCTAATCCTCGCCCTGCTGGCGCTCGTCTTTCCCCGCAAGTTTGATCCGCAAAAACTCGACAGCCCGCACACCGACTCCACAATCCACGGCCTAATCCTGCTGGCCCTCTTTGCCCTGGCCTTTGCCGTGGCCGGAAACAGCGGCGGACTTGTTCCCGGCCTGCAATGTAGCTGGGCCACCCTGCTACTCCCCATCGCCTACGGCTTCATCCTCCGCCGCGAGCACCGGCAGCACACCGAGGCCGAAACGGAAGAGGCACTGCCGGAGGAGCAAGCTCTGGCCCACCAGCCTGCGCCCCGCTTCTACACCGTGCTGGGCGGGCTCTGCGGGCTGATCATCCTCGGCGGCATTGGCCTATCCATCCTCGGCTCGCGCATGGCGCTGCCCCCGGAGCAAGGCGGATTTGGACTGGAGGCCAGCCTGATCGGCACGGTCTTCCTCGCCATCTCCACCAGCCTGCCCGAACTTGTTATCTCCTTCGCCAGCGTCCGCATGGGCTTTCTCGACATGGCCGTGGGCAATGTGCTTGGAAGCAACATGTTCAACCTGCTCATCATCTTTGCGGCCGACATCGCCCTGCGCGGCGGGAGCCTGCTCGCCCACGCCTCTTCCAAGCATTGGACAAGCGTGGGGCTGATCCTCCTGCTCACCCTCCTGGCCGGGTTGCTGCTGCGGACGCGCAAGCGCGCCGCCACGCTGGCCACGGCCATCGCCATGGTCGCGGCCTACGCCGCGGCGCTGGCCTTCCTGCTGTGATACCGATGCCGGAAGGTTTTCCCGACTAGGTCAGAAGGTCTGGCCCAGCATGGCGGAAAAGGCGAAGCCTTCGTCGGACACGACAAAGTCGAGCCGGCCGACGCTCGCATAGAACATGCCGCGCAGGCCGATCCCGTAGTCGTATTTCATGTCAGAATGCAGCGTTTCCAGATCCCACGACGGTGCCACCCGGCCGGCCTCCACCAGCCCGACGACCTGCCACCAGCGAATCTTCAGCGGGTCGAGCAGATCGATCTTTCCGAAGGGCTGCCATGCGGGCATGAGGCGATATTCGGCGGAATAGTAGATGGCGGCCTTGTCGTGGAAGCGATAGGCGGGATAGCCGCGCATCCGCCAGAAACCGCCGAGAGTCGGGCCGGTGAAGTAGGGCGGACTGCCATTGTCCTCCGAGTCCGAATCCACGTTGTAGGTCGGGGAATAGGCCGTCCACGCCGAAAGGGCCAGCGTCTGCTGGCGAATCCAGCTGGTTTCCGGCAGGGGAAGAAACCCGTCGACCTCGCCGTCGAGCGAGGTCCACCTGCGGCTGTCGGCCAGCCAGTCGGGATCGTGGGAAATGCTGGTCTTCAGGAGATAGCCCCGGTGGGGGTTGGGGATGAAGTCGCGGTTGTCGTGCTTGTATCCGAGTTTGAGGAAGAGCGTTTCCTTGCCTTCGACATCGGTGAACTGCTTGCGGTAGTAGGGTTCGAAAAGGATGCTCGACTGGCCGCTTTTGAGCGGATTCCACGACTCCGCGCCGCTGGGGTTTTCCTTGAGGATTCCGTTTTGGGTGATGTAGGTATGCACAGCGGTGTCGCGGTAGTGCCCCCAGGGCAGGGTGTAGCGGAATTCGAAATCGGCGATGATGTCGTTGGCGTCCTCCTCCCGGTAGTTGTCCTTGCTCGACTCGTTGGAGCCGGCGCGCTCGTCGGGGAAACCGGGGTTCCCGTCCACATAGACGCGCATGCGGGTATAGTGCCCGACCGAAAGCCAGGGCCGGAGATGGAGCCGGTCGATCCGCGGCAACCGGAGGTTGTTGCCGCCCAGCACAAAAAAGGAGGAGCCGTTGTCGGTGGCGTACGCCGTGGAGTAGTAGTAGCTCTCGCCTTTCGGGCCGTAGGAGATGCCGACCCCCACCCCCACGCCGAGGGTTTCCGTCGAAAAGGCGTAGGGGACAATGATGGAGGAACTCTTCAGCACCCCCTCCTCGCCGCCCTCGCGGATCTTGTATTGCGCGGCGGCTTCCAAGGTTTGGAAAACTAGGAGCAGGGCAACAAGGCGCATTCGGATGGCGGGGCTTCTCATGGAGCGGATTGTCGCAACGCGTCCCGGGGGAAGCAAGGTTATTGGCTACCGGGTCGATCCGTAACCTTCAGGCGCAGCAGGGGCGGATTCCACAGGAGAACCGGGCGGAAGCCGATATTGTTGAGCTTGTAGTCGGGGGGATGGTAGAAGCGGTTTGCGCTCCGGCAGGACTGGGGTAGCGTACTCCAGCTACCGCCGCGCACCACGCGGTAGCCGGGGTTGTACAGACGGCGAACAAACCCATCCTCGCCCCACCTTGAGTGGTCCACATCGTACTCACCGGGCGCGTTGCCCCGCCGAGAACCGTCCACCGGCGCGAGGTCGTACGACCCGAACCAGTCGTCGAAGCACCATTCCCAGACGTTCCCGTGCATGTCGTAGAGTCCCCACGCGTTGGCCTTCTTTTTCCCGACGGGATTGGTCTTTTCCCCGCTATTTTTCCTGTACCAAGCCATGGCGTCGAGTGCTCCGGCATAGTCGGTGGTGGTTCCCGCCCGGCAGGCGTACTCCCACTCCGCCTCCGTCGGCAGCGTGTATTCATACCCCTCCGGCAGGTGCCCCCGCCGCTGCTCCTTGCGGGTGAGCCACCGGCAGAAACCCATGGCGTCCTTCCAACTGATGTAGCTTTGGGGATAGGTCGCTCCCTTGGGCATCGGTATTTCGTTCTGCTCGAGCTCAAACTTGGGTTTTGCATATTGCTCGTACTGCTGGGTCGTCACCTCCGTCTTCGCCATCCAAAAGGAGCGGGCAAATTTGATCTGGTGAACCGGCTGCTCGTCCGCCTCCCCGTCGTCCGACCCCATCATGAAGCTTCCGGCGGGGATGGGCACAAACTCCATGAAAACCTTGTCCTCCAGATCCGCGACCCAGGCCTGGTTTTCCGCAGGACCGATCTCCCGTTCCAGCTCCACGTCCTTTTCCCGCACCCCGCTCCAATCGGCGGAAAAGCTCTTCCTGTACAGGGAATAGCCGGGGCGCACGGCCACCAGCGTGTAGCGTTCGCCCCGCTCCAGCGCCACGGGTTCTTTCCCGACCTGCGTGGTTTCGCTGCCTGCGGGCAGATGGTGCACCAGCCTCAGATCCGCAGACGAAACGTTGCACGACACCTTCAGCGAAGGAGCATCCCCTGCGGTCGCCGCTCCCACGCCGGAAAACAGCGCCATGACCAAACACAACCCCATCCCGTTCTTCATGGCCTCAACCCTCCCCTTCAGAACCGGATGCCATCACGCCGGAGAGCGTCGGCAAGGCCTCTTCGCCAAACGCCGCCTCCTTTTTCTGGCGCTTGAGGAACTCCTTGGCCAGGTTGCGATAAGCGGCGGCGCCCACGCAGTGCCGGTCGTATTCGATGATCGCCTTTCCATAGCTCGGCGCCTCGCTCAGCCGCACGTTGCGGGGAATGAGCGTCTCGAACACCCGGTCGCCGAAATGCTTCACCACCTCCTGGACCACCTGCTGCGAAAGATTGGTGCTCACGTTGTACATCGTCATCAGGATGCCGCCGATGCGCAGCTCCGGATTGCCGGCATCGCGGATCTGGTCGACGATGTCGACCATCACGCCCAGCCCCTCCAAGGCGAGATATTCGCACTGGATCGGGATGATCACCTCGTCGGCGATATTGAGCGCGTTCATGAAAAGGATGCCGAGCGACGGCGGGCAGTCGAGTACGATAAAGTCGTAGCGCCCCGAATCGATGATGGGTGCCATCGCCTCCTTGAGGCGGTGGAGGTAGTCGTCGCGCCGGGCAATGGCAATCTCCGCACCGGCCAGATCCAGCTCCGACGGAATGATGTCGAGGTTCTTGATGCCGGTCTGCTTGACCAGCCCGGCGGCATCGCTTTCGCCCAGCAGCGCCGGGAAGATGCTCGAACCGAACCCCTTTTCCAGCCCCAGCCCGCTCGTGGCGTTTGCCTGCGGGTCGAGATCGACCAGCAGCACCTTCTTTCGCTTTTCCGCCAGACAGGCCGAAAAATTGATCGCGGTGGTGGTCTTTCCCACCCCGCCCTTCTGGTTTGCCAGAGCAATCACCTTTGTGTCCATAAATCCGCCTTGGTAAAAATGAGCCGCGAATATATGCGAACTGGCGCGAATGCACAAACCGAATTCTTTGCTCCCGCAATAACCGGGCTATCCCCCCGAACGCCTGACGGTGTAGCCGAGGGATTCGAGCTCGGCGACGAGGAGGTCGCGGTGGTCGCCCTGGATTTCGATCCGCCCGTCCTTGAGCGTTCCGCCGGTACCGCACTTTTGCTTGGGCTTTTTGGCCAAGTCGCGGAGACCCTCGGGGTGCAGCGGCACGCCGGTAACGACCGTCATGCCCTTGCCCTTCCGCCCCTTGGTCTCGCGGCCAACGCGCACGATGCCGTCGCCCTTGGGCGCGGTCGGCTTTTTCTTCTCGGACTTGATCCGCCCCTGTCCGGTCGAATAGACGATATCGAGATGGTCGAATGATTTCATTGCCGCCCCGCCAACTTGGTTCCGCCGTCCGCAAATTCGATCAGCCGCTTTTTGTAGAGCGCGCCGATGGCTTGCTTGTAGGTTTTTTTGCTCACGCCAAAGAGGCGGTAGATCTCTTCGGGGGAGCTTTTTCCGGTAACGGGCATGGAACCTCCCTGCTTTTCCAGATATTGGAGAATCACATCCGTGAGATCCGTCACCTTTTCGTAGCCGGGTTTCTGAAAGCAAAGGTCGATCTTTCCGTCGGGACGTAGCTGCTTGATAAAACCGCCGAGGCGCTGGCCGCGTTCCAGGGGTTGGAAAACCTCGTTGTGGAAAACCATGCCCCAGTGGGTGCCGTTGATGATCGCCTTGTAGCCCAGATCCGTCCGGGCGGCGATGAGCAGCTCGACCTTTTCGCCCTCCTCGAAGGGGACTTCGGTCTGGTCGAGAAACTTGTCGAGCTTGGAGGAGGCCACGAGGCGGCCGCTCACGCGGTCGAGGTAGATGCGCACGAGGTACGACTGCCCCTCGCGCATCTTGATCTTTTGCTCGCGAAAGGGAACAAGCAGATCCTTCGGCAGGCCCCAGTCGAGAAACGCGCCGATCCCGGTTACGGAGACCACGCGCAGGTTGGCAAACTCATCAGCCATCGCGAAGGGCTTGAGGGTGGTGGCGGTGAGCCGATCCTCGGAATCGAGCATGATAAAGACCTCGACGGAGTCGCCGGGTTTCCAATCCTTGGAAACATAGCGTTTGGGCAGGAGCACATCGCCCAGCTTGCCGCCATCGAGAAAGAGGCCGAACTCGGAGGAGCGCAACACCGGCAGGGTGTTTGTTTTTCCAACTTCAACCATCAGCGATGCCCCTGGCTCCGGCGGCTGCGGTAGCTGGGACGCTTGCCGCCTTGACTGGGGCGTTTCGCGCGGCCATCGGCACCCACCTGCAC
>WFRA01000120.1 GCA_015486775.1 Kiritimatiellales bacterium
CCCCCGCAGCAGCTGGGTGACACCGACTGGCTCGACCAGTTTTCGCAGGAAACCATTACCCGGCAGTGGCTTGATTTTTACAAAACGCTGAAACCCGCCTGATGCTTGCCTTGGGCAATTTCCCGTATCTCTTCCCAAAGGCGCTCCAGCAACTTTTTCTTCTCCTCTGTCGCCCGGGCAATCACATCACACCGCCGGGCATACTCCTCCTGCTGCAAAAGCCGGCCAAACAGTGCAACATCAAACTGCCTGGGCGACTCGAAAACGCAGTCTTCCTGCCCATACTCCCGAAACAATTCGCCATATTTATGGGACCACCCCCAAGCGACAGAGGGCACACCGGAAGACAATGCGGATGCCAGCGCGTGGAACCTAGAACCCGCCACCAGACAGCTCCCCGCAAAAAAATGCTTTAGCTCAACCGGATCCTTCACGCAAACCCGCTCCACGGGGACGGTGGCCTTTTCCACCACCTCGTCGACGATGCGCCTATCTTCTGAACCCGAATCGTGAGCCACGGCGAACACTTTTTTTTCCTGCTTTTTGTGCAGGTATTCCGCGGAAGAACACAGCATATCCACATAATGCTCTTTCCAGACCTTTCCTCCCTGATTCGGATCCACCATCCGTTCGTTCGGAACCAGACAGCAGTAATCCGATATTTTGTCAGGATTCGTTTTTTTGGAGGAGGAAAAACTCAGGGTGATGTCGGGGTAGAGCCGGACATTTCCTTCTTTCCGGCACACCTTCCCCACATACGAAAACGAGTGCGTATCGCGCGTACAAAGAAGGGCACAGCGCCTTGCCACCCTGCGGAACAGCTCTGCCGAACCAGGGGCATCGAACGGCCCCATTGACTGGGGCAACATGGCAAAACGGGCTCCCGTTCCTTTCAAGGCATCCAGAAGAACATTCAGGTTGCGCAATGGACGAATGCCGAATTGATCGCTGTAGGCAAACCCGGATATGTCCAGAACCAACGCCTCTTCCCGTAGCACCGGAGATGCCCGTACCATGCAACGAATGAGCGCATCCGGGAACAGGCGGGATCCCACATGGGGAAGCGGAACCGTCAACAACCGGTACCCCATGCGATGCAACTGCCTTGGCGACCCAGCCAAAGGAGTGACAAACAGCCTTGCCCCCGGAAGGATTCGCCCCACTTCGGACGCCACTACCTGAAGCATCAACTGCGCGCCCTTGTTCCGGCAATGCCCTCCTATTACGACAACATTCACGGGTTCCCCTCCCCATCGTAACTCATCAGGGAATCCACACTTTTCTTGCAGGAAGCGGGAATAAGCGCATCGGAAGCCGGGTAGCCAATCGCAAAGAACAAAACCGGAGTCTCGCTTTTCCTCAGGCTGACCACCTTCCCTAGCCGCCTATACCGATTCGGCAAAACAGGCCAGTTCACACAAACGGAAGAGAGTCCCAGGGTCTCCAGGGCGAACTGGAAGGACATGGCGGCAAGTCCGGCATCGATAACCGGCGCAAGAAGATCGCGCTCATGGAAATAGTTTGAATAATCCACCGTCAGCATCCCCACGCAGGGGATCTTGCCAAGCCGGTCGAAGTCTCCCATTCCACCAGGTATCTTGACCAGCTGGGCGATTTTCTCCGGGTCGGAGAAGAAGTAGAAATGGAAAGGTTGCCTGTTGCAGGCGCTTGGAGAGAACCGGGCAATATCAACCGCCTTACGGAGCAGTTCAAGGGGAACCGGTTTCTCTTGATAGTGGCGAATGCTCCGTCTCCTGATCGCCAGTTGCCGCATCTGGTCAAAAGAGATGGGAACGGGGGGACGGGATTCCTCCCCGTAAGGCGTGCTCCCCCAAGGGGAGGTGGAGTTCCCCTGCCCCTGGAAATTTTTGCATACCCGCTCATACTCCACCTTGGCCAGGTCAACTTTCCTGCAAGGGGACACAGCGGTAAAATATTTCCCCATCACATCCCTCGCCCAAATCAGGGTTTCGTGATCCCCCTTCCCAACCATACACTGGGAGGCAAACTCACCAAACAACCGTACCGTCTCCCCAATATACCCCAGCGCGAAAAGGGGCTTTGGATCCAAATGCACCAACCCCTTTTCGATACGGTGAATGTTACGCCGCAAGTTTCCAGAGACAGAACACGACATGTTTTTCCTCAGACCGGAAAGTACGCGAGAGAAATATGGTGCCAGCCGCCCACGCAGGACAAAACCGCAACCAGAAGGAAGGGGCAAGTTGAGGGTGATTTTATTCCCCCACGAGAGAATATGATCCGCGAGGGAATGTAAATTCAAACGATTGTCCACGAACGCTCTCCCTTTTCGCCAACCGAACCGGTTGGCCATTGTATTGAACTTCCCAGAAGCACAACCACAGCCCTATCACCCGTGGTCGCACGAAAAAACGATCTTGTGTTCACCCTTCGGAACAAACACCCCCATCGATAGATAGTTGCAACGCAAAAGCGGGGCGGGTTCGCCATCAATAGAGACCTTCCATCCCGACTGGTAACGCTGCGTGAAGAGGACAACGCCCGGCACCTGCGAGCGCGTCTGGAAGGTTGCCTGCTTCTTGTCCATCTCGGCGGGCACGGCCGCGCACCGCTTCCGGCTCCCTTCCGGATCAACGGGCGGCGGGGTGGCCGAATCCACCAGCACGGTATCCAGCGGGTTGAAGGAGGGGGCGAACAGCCGCTGGAGCTGCCCGTCGAGCGAGGCGGTTTCCCAGTGCGGGAAAAAGGCCACACGCGGGAGGGCATCGTCGAAGCGCAGCAGCACCTGATCCTGCAGCGAAAGCGGAGCCATCAGCTTCTGCACCCCGATGCCGTCGCCCTCGCGCACGAAGCGGTAGTAGAACTCCGGCTTCATCGCCGGCAGTTGCCGGGCGACCCCTGCGGGGGCCAGCAGATACTTTACGGAAGCCAGCTGCCAAAGCCGCACGGGGTTCCGATTGGACGCCCCCAGGAACCGCTTGTACTCCTCCGGCATGCGCGGCATCTGCCAGACATTGAACACATGCAGTCCGTGATACGGCACCTCCATCGCCAGCCAGCTGTTGTAGGCTCCGCGCGGATCTACAAAGTAGGCACGCTCGTTCCCCTGGTTTTCCTTCAGGAAATTTATCACCGCGTTTCCGCGCCGCAGGCCGGCGATGTTGACCGGCTGGTAGTACTTGGAGGTCAGCCAGACGGAGTCGAACGCGACAAAAAGCGGAAGCGCGGCCGCGAGCAGCGCCGCTCGTTCCGGCCACTTTCGGATCGCCCACAAAACCGCCCCCAGCAACAGACCCGCCAGCGCTGCGTGCCACCACGCCAGCGAAATGTTCCTTGCAATGACGGCGGC
>WFRA01000121.1 GCA_015486775.1 Kiritimatiellales bacterium
CGCCAGATCCACGCTTTCGTCGACGCGGGCGCTCAGTGAGTAGATGAGCCTCTTGATTCGTTCGAGTTCCTTTTCCAGATGCTTTGCCATGGGGTCTCCTGCATATTGCGTATTTCGTACTGCGTATCGCGTATTACGTACTGCGTATTTCGTATTTCGTATTTCGTATATTTTTTCGGCTTGCGGGTGTTTAACGCAATACGCAGTACGTCATACCTGTTTATCCGAATCTTCCGGTAATATAGTTTTCCGTCTGCGGGTTTTCGGGGTTGGTAAACAGTTGCCGGGTTTTTCCGAATTCTACCAGCACGCCTTCATACATGAAAGCGGTAAGGTCGGAAACACGGGCGGCCTGCTGCATGTTGTGGGTCACGATGACGATGGTGTAGTTTTTCCGCAGCTCGCCAACCAGATCCTCGATCTTGGCCGTGGCCTTGGGGTCGAGCGCGGAGGTGGGTTCGTCCATCAGCAGGATTTCCGGCTTGATGGCCAGCGCGCGCGCAATGCAGAGGCGCTGCTGCTGGCCGCCGGACATGCCGAGGGCGTTGGCGGAGAGACGGTCTTTCACCTCGTCCCAGATGGCGGCCTGCCGAAGGCTCCTTTCGACGACCTCGTTCAGCTCCTGCCGGTTTTTCACGCCCTGCAGGCGCGGCCCGTAGGCCACGTTGTCGAAGATGGTTTTCGGAAAGACGTTGGGCTTCTGGAAAACCATGCCGACGCGGGCGCGCAGGGTGACGACGTCGATGTTCCGGTCGTAGATATTGTGGCCGTCAAAGATCATTTCCCCGGCGGCGCGAGTGGAGGGGATCAGGTCGTTCATGCGGTTGATGGAGCGCAGCAGGGTGCTTTTCCCGCAGCCGCTCGGGCCGATCATCGCGGTGACTTTTTTCTTCGGGATTTTCAAGCTCACTTTGCGGACGGCCTCGAAGTCGCCATAGAACAACGAAAAGTCCCGCGCCTCGACCTGCGTTTCGGCTGCCGGGCCGGCTTCACCATACTCGGCGAACGTGTCGATTTTCTTCATCGTGATTTCTTCGGTCATAAATGAGTTCCTTCCATGTTCAACATTCTGCGGTTCGTCATCCACGGAGTTTTTTTGAGATTCGCGCACGCATCAGGATGGCGGCAAGGTTTAGAAGCAGGACAATGGCGACGAGCGTGAAGACCATGCCGTATTGGACGTGCCGTATTTCGTCGACCGCCTCGTGCTCGGTGCAGAGGTTGTAGATATTCCAGGGCAGCGCAGGGGTGGGCTGGCTCAACGTTTCCCATATTTTGAGCGGCGCACCGACGCTGACCGCGGCGGTGAAGATGATCGGCGCGGTTTCGCCGGCGGCGCGGCCCATGCTGATGACAATGCCGGTCAGGATTCCGGGAAGCGATGCGGGGAGTATGACGCTCATGATCGTGTGCCAGCGCCCGGCGCCGAGGCCGAGCGCCGCCTCCTTGTAGGTGCGCGGCACGGCAAGGATCGCCTCTTCCGATGAGCGGATGATGGTCGGCAGGATCAGCAGCGAGAGAGTCAACGATCCGGCCAGCACGCTCTTGGAGTCGGAGACATGGATGGTGTTCAAGAAGAAGGCGAGGCCAAAGAGGCCAAAGACAATGCTCGGCACACCGGCAAGGGTGCTGATGCAGATGCGCAGGAAGCTGACGACGCGCCCCTCTTTGGCATATTCGCAGAGGTAGATGGCGGCGACCACGCCCATAGGAATGGCAAAAAGCATGGCACCAAGCGTGAGATAGAGCGTGCCGAGCACCTCGGGCCAGATGCCGCCGAAGATATGCGAGTCTTTGGAGGTATCGGTGATGAATTGCCAGTAGAAGGTTTGCTTCGGGCGCATCATCTCCTCGATGTGATCCTCCAGATAGGGGAAAAGCGGTTCGAGCTTGGTGCCTTTGAACAGGTCGATGCGCGGCTTCTCGACCAGCACGCCCATGGCTTCGGGGTTGGAATAATCCCACTCTTCGGAATAGAGCACTTCGTGGAGCTTAACGAGCGTGCGATCCCAGCGGGTCTGGCCATACTGCTGGCGAAGCAGAACAGGCATGCGCTCGCCGGGGATCGGGCCAAGCAAAACCTTGATTCCCTTTTCAACCTCGCGGAAAGGTTTCTTGTAGGCGCGCCGCTCGGAGCGTTCCATTCCCTTCATTTCCGACTCGAAATCATTGAGCATTTGATAGACCGGAGCGCGTGCGGCGGCCACCTCGGCGGCTTCGGCACGATATTTCTCCGCGTTGCCGCGGCCAAACTGCTCAAGCATGACGCGCCGGTGCTCGATAGTCCCCTTGAAGACAAAGGCCTTCGACCCGCGCCAGATGATCGGCGCCAGGATCAGCAGTAGCGCCACGGCCATCACCGCAATCGCAATCAGCCCTAGGCCGGAGAAGGCTTTGTCCAAAAGTTTTCGGGTTTCGAGACGCATGGCTTATTTTCCAAGTTTTTTGCGGGAGCGCCTGACGATGATTTCACTGGCGAGGTTCATGATGAAGGAGAAGGCGAGCAGGCAGAAGGCCATGGCGAAGAGCACATGGAAGCGCGCGGAGCCGGTAATGTGGTCGGCCTCGCCCATGTCGCCGGCAATGGTGGCGGTGAGCGTGCGCACGGGCTGGAGCATGTTGTACCACGGGTCGGGAATGCGCGCCGCGTTGCCCGAGGCCATCCAGACCACCATCGTCTCGCCGATGGCACGCATGACCCCGAGGATCACGGCGGCGAGGATGCCGCTGATGGAGGCGGGGATGATGGTCTTGATGATCGTCTCGGCGCGGGTGGCGCCCAGCGCGTACGAACCTTCGCGCAGCTCGCGGCCGGCGGCCTGCAGCGCATCCTCCGAAACGCTGACCACCGTCGGCAGCGCCATGATGCCGAGAATGACCGATACGTTCAGCGCATTGGTGCCGGAGCTAATCTCCACCCCGGAAAGCTGCCTAGCAACATGGTGGATCAAAAGAAAGGCCAAAATTCCAAGGGTTGGAAAAACGACTGCGCCAAGTTTTTTCGACCCGCTAAACCGGCCGAGGACCAGATCGCCGAGTACTGTGACCAACAGCGCAAGAATCGGACCGAGGATAATCCACGCCCCGGCAGAGAGGATGGCGCCGCCATGGTTTTGCAGAAGTGGCGCGAAAACAACCAGCGCAAAGAAGCCGTAGGCGACAGAGGGGATGGCCGCCAGGACTTCAATGACTGGTTTAACAAATTGCCGGACATGGAAGGGAAGCAGGTCGCTCAGGCAGACGGCCGCGGCAATGCCGAGGGGGACGGCAACCACGATTGCGCCCAGCGTGACGAGACCTGTTCCCATGAAAATCGGGAGCGCGCCAAATTCGGCCGGGTGGCCGGAGGGATACCAGTGCGCGCTGGTGAAGAATTCCCTGAATCCCTCCTCCTTAAAGAAGGGAACGGCATCCTTTAGGATAAAGTAAAAGATAAAAAACACCGCAAAGGTGGAGAGCGAGGTAACCAAAAAAAGGAATCCCTGCCCCAGCAGGGTTCCGAACCGCTGACGGCGACTCGCGGCGCTGCTCATGATTAGGCTGGAACTTGTTTGCATGGGGAAAGAGTGGGACGGGAATGTTAGGACAAGATTAGCGTTGGATTAAAATGGCGTTGCAATCTCGGGTGCAGGCTCGAAAACGCATGAATTTTTTAAATTTGGCTTTATCACACCTAGCTAGGTGTGATAATCGTTCGTTGTGCAAAACTTAAGTCCAACCCTGTGGAGAACCTGTCGAGTCCTTGCAGTTCCCGTGCGCCTGAATCTCTTGCGGGCTCTGTTCGCCGAGCGCGAGGCATCGGTGGCGGTTCTAGCTCTCGAAACAGGAATCCTCGAGTCGATTGCAAGCACCCAGCTACGGCTTCTTAACTCGCGCGGCCTGATTTCGGCGCGCCCTGAAGGTCGATGGGTGTTCTATTCGACCGCTCCAAACCCCTCGGTCGAACATGCCTCCGCCATATTGAAGTCCATAAGGAAATGTTGCGGCACCGGCATGGAAAACGAAGATCTCATAAAAATGGCAACCGCCTTTACCCACCAACGCCGCATTGCGATCGCAAAGCAGTTGAGCCAGCGAGCCTGCACCTTTCCAGAACTTTCCCTGAAGGCGCAAATTTCCGCCCCCGCCCTCTACCGGCATCTGGGAAAGTTGATGGATCGGAACATGGTGAAGATGGAAAAGGATCGCTATCTGTTGAAAAGTCCACGAAACCCGTTTGGACGAACCCTGCTGGAAATCGTAGCAAGGTGAAGATAACTCCTCGTCGGTTTCCATCCGTTGCATGGCCTCGGACATTTTCTCCGGCGTGCGAACGTTGACTACCAACTCGGACTTGTACGACTCCACGATTTCCTGTGGACTGCCTGCGTCGGAAACAATGGCAGGCAGGCGGCAGCGATGATCTGGAAGGTTTCGTATTCGAACAGGTCTACTCTTCTTCCCGCATCCGGTAGCCCACTCCCCGGACGGTCTCGACAATCTCTCCTTCCGGATCGATCTTGCGGCGAATCCCGACAATCTGGACGTCCACCGAACGCTCCGAAATGTCTAGTTCCCGGCCATGTACGCCAACGATGATGTCCTTGCGGGAAAAGACGCGCCCGGGCTGGCGGGCAAGCATGAGCAGGGCACGGAAGTCGTTGCGGGTGAGGTCGGCCTTTTTGCCGTCCACCTCCACGGCATAGCGGATCGGATCGATGGCGAGGTTGTGGATATGGATGGTTTCCGTATCCGAAGCGGCGGGGGCGGCACCGCTTCTGCGCATGACCGTCTCAATCCGGGCACGAAGCTCGTCCACGCCAAAAGGCTTGGGTATGTAGTCGTCCGCGCCCTGTTCAAGGCCAACCACAACATCCTCCTCGTGATCCAGCGCGGAAATCATGATGATCGGGGTGCTGCGGGTTTTCGAATAGTTTCTCAATTGCCGGCAGACCTCGATGCCGTTGAGCCCGGGCAGCATGACATCCAGCAAGACCATATCGGGATCCAGTCCGGGGACGATCAGGAGGGCGGCTTCTCCCGAATCGGCGAACTGCACGTTCCAGCCATCCTTTTCCAGGTTGACCTTCACCAGTTCCTGGATGGAGGGGTCATCCTCCACCACCAGTATTTTTCGGAGATTCATGTGCGGGCCTCCATTCAATCAACAGCATTAACTTCGCGTTTTGGAAATGCGCTCCACCTGCTTGAGGTAGTCTTCGATATCTGCACGCGGCTTCAGTTCATAGGCACGGCGCAGCAAAGGAAGGGCATCGGCATACTTGGCCTGGCCTACGAGCAACTGACCGTGGTAGAGCTTGGCTTCGGCTTCATACTTCTCGATATTCTCGGCGCGCTCGTAGTAGAAAACAGCTTTTTCGGGTTTATTTCGGCCATAGTGCTGGGCCAGCAGGATCAGCGCCTCGCCGTCGAGCGGATCGGCCTCGACGACCTCTTCCAAAATCTTCACGGCATCATCACCTCCGCCTTCGGCCACGGCGATACGCGCCTGCAGCTTCAGCAACTCCTTGAGGTTGTCCTGGGCCAGGGCACTTTTCTTTTCAGCCACGCGGGCAAGGATGCGCTTCGCCTGCTCCAAGGATCCACGCGCGGCCAGTATCCGGGCGGCGCGCAGCGCCTTTTCGGGATGGTGCCCGTTGTCGAGTTCCCAGGCATGCAGATAGGCGTCGGCCGCCATGTCCCAACACGATTCGTTCACGTAGATATCGCCCAGCATGGCCATGCTTTCGGGGGTGGCCTTGCCCATGGTGTTTACATACTCGTAATTCTCGGCGGCCCGCATGGGTTGCTTGAGCCCGAGATAGGCGTTGGCCTGCAGCAGCCAGAAGTCGGCATTGCCGGGTTTCTTTTCAATCAACGTGTCGCAAAGGCTCGCGGCATCCCCGAACTCTTGCTGCTTGAACAGGCTGCGGGCTAGGCCAAGCTGCCAATCGAGGGTTCCGGGATCCAACAGAATGGCTTGACGATAGGCCGACTCGGCGCAGAGGTGGTTGCCGGTTGAGGCATAGGCAAAGCCCAGCAGGCCGTAGGCGACGCCGGTATGGCCGCCGAGTTCAATGGTCTTGGTCAGGAAGGGGATCGCCTTTGCGAAATCGCCCGCGCGCACATGGATGAGGCCCGCGTTCTTGTAGGCGCGACGGAAGGTGGGGAATTTTTTGATCGCCTTGTTGTATTCCGTCAAAGCCTCGTCGAGCCTGTCCTGCTGGAAATAGAGGTTGCCGAGGGTAAAGTCGAAGAGGGCCGAGGAGGAATCCCTGATGGACTTCCGCAGAATCTTCATGGCTTTTTGCATGTCGTCCTCGTCCGACATGGCATCCATGACCTTTTGCAGCTGCTCCCGCTCCACAGCGGTTACGCGCGGCTCGATCTCGGCATTGACCCCGTAGCTTCCGAGGAATTGCTTCTGGAAAAGCTCTTCGTCCCAGATGGAGAGATCCTCTGGCGACCTGTTTTGTTTCACCCTATCCTTTCCGGGTGTCCCGATATCCTTCATCTCCTTCTCGGCATGGACAACATCGGCGGCCGCCACCGATTCGCCCCGCTCCCTGGCGACACCGGTTCCTGCGGCGGAAAGTGCCGCCAAAAAGCACAGGGTGCGTGTAAACATGTACGATTTCATTTTCATGGCAGGATCCTATTTTTTGAAGGTGATGGGCACCCGCATCCGGAACTGGACGGGCTTGCCTTTGCGTTTCCCCGGCTCGAATTTCCACTGTTTCACGGCCTTGAGCGCCGGGTTGTTAAAGGCCGGATGGGTCGACTTCTGAACCTTGAGATTGCGCGTATGCCCCGTCTTGTCGACGGTAAACAACACATAGACCGTGCCCTGCATGTTCTTGC
>WFRA01000122.1 GCA_015486775.1 Kiritimatiellales bacterium
CCATAGTTCGGAATCAGGGTTTCGTTCTGCATCTCGCCGTTATGGAAAAGCTTTCCCGCCCCCGTCACATAATAGCCCTCCTTCTGGAAGCGCTGCGGCATAAAGGTCTGCTTCCGGAGAACCGGCGACTCCGACGGAGGGGGACTGAGAAAATAGATGCCGGTCGATTCGGGATAGAGCCCGCCCATCAGACTGGCGCGCGAGGGATTGCATACCGGCGACTGGCACTGGGCGTTGCTGAACAGCACCCCGCACTCGGCGAGCCGGTCGATGTTCGGCGTCTGCGCCTGGGGGTGGCCGCCCAGGCAGCCGATCCAGTCGTTGAGATCGTCGACGGCAATGACCAGGACGTTGGGCTTGGCCACGACCGCCCCAGCGCAAAGCAATAGAAACATAAAGGATTGGGCAAGCTTTTTCACATCGATCTACAACTCCAAATTATAATGGTAGTCTCCAGAACTCACTGTTTCACATTTCCGGTCGTTCGGGAAAACAATTGTAGCCGTGGTGTTGGGCGGCACGATTACATCCATCTCCAGCTTTCCGCCAATTTTTTTCCAACTACTGGAAGCCTTGCCGTAGGGGGTTTCGAGTTCGGCGCGTGCCCAGTCGAGCGGGGTTCCAGGGGTTGGATGGACGAAGAAGTGCTTGTAGCCGGGGTGGGCCGGGTCGGGGGCGAGGCCGGCGATGCGCTCGACCATCCACTGCCCGATGGCGCCGTAGGCATAGTGGTTGAAGGAGTTCATGGCCGCGTCGCCGAAGCCGTCCTTGTGGCTATAGCTATTCCAGCGCTCCCACATCGTGGTGGCGCCTTGGTTGATGGGATAGAACCACGAGGGATAGGTTTCCTTGAAGAGTACCGTGTAGGCCAAATCGGCATGACCCGTTTCATCCAATACCCGTGTAAGATACGGCGTACCGAGGAAGCCGGTGCGCAAATGGTCGTCCGCCGCGTGGACAAGTGCCACCAAGTGATCGGCCGCTTTTTTCTGAAGATCGGAAGGAATCAGATCAAACTCTAATGCCAGCAAATAAGCTGTCTGCGTTTCGGGCGCATTTTTCAGTTTTCCATCGGCATCGAAATAGCGGTTGGTGAACGCTTTTTTAATTGCTGCCAGCTCGGCATCAAGCTTGTCGGCCTCTTCTGTTTTCCCAAGCAACCGCGCGGTTTCGGCTAGGATCTGCGTGCTTCGGGCATAGTAGGCACTACCGAGGAGCGGCTCGGGCGTGTCCCCTTTTCTTCCTCTGGACTCGGGGTTGACGGCATAGGGTTGAAGCCAATCGCCATAGCCCCCGATTTTTTCGATGAGATGGTTTGTGGAATGGTTCCGGTACCAGCCAACCAACTGTTCCATCATTTCATAGTTTTCCGCAAGGATTCCAATATCACCTGTACGAACATAAAGATCCCAAGGTATGAAGGTAGCTGCATCCTGCCAGCCGGGGGCGGCGTTGTGCCGGTTGATCGCATCGGGAATTACGTCGGGGATTCGACCATCTTCCACCTGGTCGTCGCGCATCGTTCCTAGCCAGCTTTTCCAGAAGGCGAGGCAGTCGTAGCTGAACATGGAGGTGGGGCAGAAGACCTGGGCGTCGCCCGTCCAGCCGAGGCGCTCGTCGCGCTGGGGGCAGTCGGTGGGGATATCCACAAAGTTGCCGCGCTGCCCCCAGACAATGTTGGAGTAGAGCTGGTTGAGCTTTGCGTGCGATGACTCGAATTTTCCAACCCTTGGAAGGTCGCTATGCAACACCTCGCCTACCACCCATTTCAGTTCCGGCTTCACGCCTTCGGGCAGGCCGGAAAGTTCCACATACCGGAAGCCGTGGAAGGTGAAGGTGGGTCGCCATTCGATGGTTCCCGTTTGGGCGGCGGTGTAGGTGTCGGTCGATTTGGCGGTGCGGTAGTTTTCCGTGTAGAGCGTACCGTCCTGCTTGAGCATTTCGGCGAAGCGCACCGTTATGGCTTTCCCCTCCACAACAGGAACCTTCAGTTTGGACCAACCCACCATATTTTGGGCAAGATCGAAAATAAAACGACCTAGGACGGGTTCGGTGATTTTTTTTGCCGCCAGAGTTTCGGTCACGCGCACCGGGGCGAAGGGCTTGGGAACCAGCCGTTCGGAACCCAGCTCCGCATCGGCCTGCACCGGTATCCATTTGGAATCGTCGAAGCCGGACTTGTCCCAACCGGGCATCTCCATGCAGGCATCATAGTCCTCGCCATCGTAGATGCTCGAAGAACGGATCGGCCCGTTCCGCGAGGCCTTCCAGTTTTCGTCGGAAAGGATTGTTTCCACCGAACCATCGGAGTAGGTGATCTCCAATTGAAGTAGCAACTCGGGATGTTTCCCATACCAATTTCTCTTCCCCTTCCAGGCAAGGCGACCCGCGTACCAGCCCATGCCCAGCTCCGCGCCAATGGCATTGCCGCCCTGCTTTAGGGCATCGGTCACATCGTAGGTCAGCGTATCGATGCGGTTGCCGTAGGAAGTCCAACCGGGCACAAAGCAGTCGTTCCCCACCTTTTCGCCATTCAGGTGGATCTCGTACAGGCCGCGTGCGGTGACATAGAGCCGGGCACGCTCGATTTTTCCAGACACGGGAAATTCACGCCGCAGCCAGGATACCGGTTCTTTTCCCGAATCGATTTCCGCCTCGGAGCGGATCCATTGGGCTTTCCAATCCTTGGAAGAAAGCAGGCCCAGCTCGAAATGGGCAGGTTTGCTCCAGCCGGACTCATTGCTCGATTCATCGCGGAATCGGACGCGCCACTCCATCGCCTGGCGCGAGGCCAGCGGCCGACCCCCATACGGCACAAACACGGACTGATCGGACTCCACCCAGCCGCTGTCCCATTTATCTCCACCGGCAACCTTGGCCTCGATGCGGTAGGCGGTTTGCTTTTCAACGCCCACGGGAAGCTTCCAGGAAAAGGTTGGAGTGGCATCATAAAATCCCAGCGGATCGACAAACCCTTCCCCCACCGCCAGCTTTTCCGGTGCGCCAACGCCCAAACAACCACACTGGAGCAAAGCCAGCATTCCCCCTACAACCCATTTTTTATCCATATCCATTATTCCTCATATCAGCTAACCGCATACCTCACCGGAAACTATTTCCGATTAAGGGCACCGGACAAGTGCCCTAATCGGAAATGGAGGCGAGGCTCCGTCCGAGCCACGAATCAATAGAACTACGGCTCGGCGGGAGCCTTGCCCTCCAAGCTGGAACCCGCTTTTGCTGGTACGGATTAAACCGCGGCGACCCGCTCATCCAATTTCCGATCCATCAGCACAGGGTTTTGAATGTAGGACAGTGCCTCCAGCTTGGCTTCCCTAGTGTGCATGGACAGGCCAGAGGCACTGTCCTACTTTTCTCTCTGCATAGATGCTTTCTAAATACACCGATGCGAGGAACTTGCCGAGATCCAACCCATAAGGCTACGAAACCCGCTTGACGACCGGGACGTATTCCCGGAGGTTTTCGCCGGTGTAGATCTGGCGCGGGCGGGAGATGCGCTGGTTGTGGCTGAGCATCTCGCGCCAGTTGGCGATCCACCCGGGCATGCGGCCTATCGCGAACATGACGGTGAACATGTTGAGCGGGATGCCGATGGCGCGCAGCAGGATGCCGCTGTAGAAATCGACGTTGGGGTAGAGGTTGCGCTCGATGAAATATTCGTCGCTCAGGGCGACCTCTTCGAGCTCCTTGGCAATGTCGAGCAGCGGGTCGTCGATGTTCAGCGCCCGGAGGACATTGTCCACCTGCGTCTTGAGAATACGGGCGCGCGGGTCGAAGTTTTTGTAGACGCGGTGGCCGAAGCCCATGAGCTTGGTGTCGTTGCTCTTGTCCTTGGCGGCATCCACATAGTCGCTAAGCTTGATGCCGTTTTCGTGGATGTTTTCGAGCATGGCGATCACGGCGGCGTTGGCACCACCATGTAGCGGCCCCCAGAGCGCGCCGACACCGGCGGCGACGGAGGTGAAGAGGTTGACGCGCGAGCTGCCCGCGATGCGCACGGTGGAGGTGGAGCAGTTTTGCTCGTGGTCGGCGTGCAGCAAAAGGAAGAGGTCGAGCGCCTTTTCTACTTCCGGCTTGATTTCGTAGAGGTCAAACGGTCGCGAAAACATCATGTGCAGGAAGTTGCCGCAATAGCTCACGTGCGGACTCGGCGGCATGTAGGACTTGCCCAGCGAGGCGCGGTAGCTCCAGGCAGCGATCGTCCGAACCTTGGACATAATCTTGCTCGCCGCCGTATCAAAAGCCTCGCCGTCGAAGGTGGTAGTGAGCAACTCGGGGTTGTAGCACGCCAGCGTGTTGAGTATCGACGAAAGGATCGCCATTGGAGGTGCCTGGTCGGGGAAGCCCTCGAAGTGGCTCTTCATGGAAGTGTGCAGTTCGGCCTGGTCGGCGATGCCGGCCTCGAAACCGTTCAGTTGCTTCTTGGTGGGGAGCTCGCCGTAGAGGATCAAATAGGCCGTTTCTAGGAAACTTGATTTTTCGGCCAGTTCCTCGATGGCGTAGCCCCGATAGCGCAGGATGCCCTTCTCGCCGTTGATAAAGGTGATGTCGGATTTGCAGGATCCGGTGTTGGCAAAACCCGGATCGAGGGTAATCATTCCCGTTTTGGCTCGCAGCGAGGTGATGTCGATGCCGATTTCGTTTTCGGAACCGATAACGGTATCGAGTTCCAGCTTGTTCCCTTTGTATTCCAGAATTGCTTTTTCGCTCATGGTTGTTCTCCTTCCAATGTTTTTTTGACCGTGCGGCCGATGTCGGCCGGCGATTCAACAACAACGATGCCGCATTCGGCCATCAGTTTCTTTTTGGCGGCGGCGGATTCGTCCGCACCGGAGACGATCGCCCCCGCGTGCCCCATCCGTCTCCCGGGTGGGGCGGTCTGCCCCGCAATAAATCCAATCACCGGCTTGGTGACGTTTCCCTTGGCATACTGCGCCGCCTCGATCTCCATCGACCCGCCGATTTCGCCAATCATCACAATCGCTTCCGTTTCCGGATCGGCCTCGAACATTTCCAGCAGATCCCGCATCGTGGTTCCAATGATTGGATCGCCGCCGATGCCGATGCAGGTCGACTGCCCGAGCCCCTCGGCACAAAGCTGGTGGACGGCCTCGTAGGTCAGCGTGCCCGACTTCGAGATCACCCCAACTGACCCCTTCTTCGCGATGAAGCCGGGCATGATGCCCACCTTCGCACCGCCGGGCGTCAGCAGGCCGGGACAGTTGGGACCGACAAAGCGCGAGCCGGTGGTCGCCACATAGGCCTTCACCTCGACCATCTGCGCAACGGGAATCCCCTCCGTAATGCAGACGATCAGTTCGATCCCCGCCGCAGCGGCCTCCATGATCGCATCGGCCGCGAAAGGCGGCGGCACGAAGATCAGCGAAACATCTGCCCCGGTCGCCGCTTTGGCCTCGGCGCAGCTATTGAAAACCGGCACCTTGCCGTC
>WFRA01000123.1 GCA_015486775.1 Kiritimatiellales bacterium
GGCAAGGACAACACCCTGGCGCTGGAAAACGCCGGATGGGTTTCCATCGGCTCGACCAACGGGATGGCCGGAGCCATTACCATCGGCAATACCAACTCAACCGCCAAGCTCTCCATCGAAAACAGCTCCACCGCCAGTGCCGAACTCCTCTATGTCGGAACGCAGACCAACGAGAGCGGAAGCGTCGCCCTTTCGGGCACCGGCACAGAACTCAACATTTCCAGCAACGCCTACCTGGGCACGGTAGGTTCAAACAACACCATCACCGTTTCCAGTGGTGCCTCCCTCGTTGTCTCCAACCGCCTCGAAGTGGGTTCGGCCACCGGCTCGAACAATGTGCTCAACATCAATAGCGGCGGCAAGGTCGTGGTTGTCAACGAGGCCGAGGTGCTCAACCCCGGTGACAACGCCATCAACATCAACAACGGTGGGCAACTGACCTACACCGGCGATGCCGACCTCGACGGTGCGGCCGCCGAGGGCCTTATCTTCAAATCGGGCTCCACGCTTGAGCTCGGCGGCGAGCTTCTGTCCGACAAAGGATTGGACACCGGCGTATCGGTCATCCTCAACGGGAATCTCAACACCAATCTGGTTTCCACCTGGAACACCGGCACCGACGAAATGTGGGTGGGCAATACCAACGACAATAATAGATTTACTCTCAAGGGCGGAGCCACCGCCACCGCCGGCGGAAACACCGCCCATATCGGAGAAAACTCCAACAACAACGCCGTCAACGTATCCGGAACGGGTTCGGTGTTTACCGTAAAAGGCCAGCTGATCGCCGGCATGAAGGGCGACCGGAACAAGCTTTCCATCGCCGAAGGCGGCCAAGCAACCATTGCCACCGACCTGCGGGTAGGATTTGCGGCGGGGGCCGACAACAACGAAATCTCGGTCTCCGGAAGCAACTCGACCCTGTCCGTGGGCGGGAAGGCCATCATCGGCGAATCCGGCAGCGCAAACCGCTTCAACCTAACCGATGGCCAGGTGGCCGTGGCCGACGATTTTGTCCTCGGGTCGGGCGGCGCCAACAACCGCTACACCCAAACCGGAGGCACCAACACCATTTCCGGGGCATTCGTTATCGGGGAAACGGGGGATGCTTCCGGGCGAACCGGGCGGGTGGACGACAACAGGGTGGAAACCACAGGCAACCTCGCCATGGTCGGAAAGGATGCGGCTCTCAACATCCAAAGCTTGACGGTAGGCAAAGAGGGTAGCGGCAGCATCCTGACGATCCGCGACGGTGGGGTCGTCAATGTTGGCGGCGGGGTCGTTATCGGCGAAGGCGTCAAGGACAACTACATCTACCTCCAGCGCGATGCGGGTACCCGCTTCAATGTCGCGGACGACCTCGTGGTCGGCAAGGAGGGCGGGAGCAACCGCTTTGCGGTTTATGGCGGCACCGCCAATATTGGCGGAAACCTGTATCTGGGCGCCGGCACAAACGAGCACGAGTTTAAAAACTTCATTCACGTCGAAACGACCAATGCGGTGATCAATGTGGCCAACGGACTTTATGTCGGCGCCTCGAATTCGGTCAACACGCTTGATCTTGTCGGCGGCGCAACCGTGACCGCCCAGGAACTGCTTGTCGGCGCCTACGAAGGCGTTTCGAACAATGCCGTCACAGTGACCGGCGAGGGTTCCCGCCTGTCCGTCACCAACAACCTCACCATCGGATCGGACACCGGCACCAACAACACCCTTACCGTCAAGAATGGCGGAACCCTGTTTGTGGGCGGGACTATCGCCGAGGTGGGCGGAAGCAACAACGTCCTAACCATCGACAACAACGGTACCCTCCAAACACTGGACTGGGACTTTGCCTCCATCTCCTCCAACATATTCCTTAACACCGGTGCCACCCTGGAAGCAGGTGGAACGCTTTCGGGAACCAATATGGTCGAGGGGGGAATCGAATTTGCACTCAATGGAACCAACGCCCTCTGGAACACCGGCACCAACATGCTGTATGTGGGCAACGAAACCGACAACAACACCCTCAGCCTCACCAACGGAGCGCATGCCGCCACCTCCACCAACCTCTACATCGGCCATGCCTCCAGGGACAACACGGCAACCATCGCCGGGGCAGGATCGCAACTGGAAATCGGCGGCGACCTGTTTGTCGGAACCGAGGCCGACGATTCATCGTACAACACCCTCGAAGCTCTGGACGGTGCGGCTGTATCGGTGGATGGCAATGCCTCCCTCTTCCGCGCCGCCACGCTGAAGATCGACTCCTCCTCGCAGGTAACCGTCGGCGGCGACTATGAACAGGACGGGTTCTCCACGCTCGAAGTCGGCATCAGCAGCAATCAGGTCCAGCCCAACCTCGTTGTTGCGGGGAATGCCGGGTTTGCGAACAGCAAGGACAAGGAACAGTTCCCGATGATCAAGGTCTTCGACGACGGGATCGATGAATCGAATGTGGTCAACATTGTCCAGGCCAAGACCATCACCGTCGATGGAAACGCGGCAACGACCGGATCCCTCTACGACAACATCCAGACCAACGTGCTGCTGGGTTTCAACATCACCGTCTCCAACGGGGTCGCCAACTCCTACATCGTGCTGGACGATTTCATCACGCGCAGCATCGGCGAGGCGGCGGATCTGGAGGGGCAGCTGCTCGGCGTTGCGGATGAAATCAACGACATGAAGAATGCCGGGGATTCCAACGCCATCGAAATGGTCCGCATCTTCCAGGACGACATGACCTCCGGCGAAATCAACGCGGCCATGAACAACTACTACGGCGAAAAGGCCAGCTCGGCGCCGTCCCACAACGTCATCAACATGGGCATTGCATCGGTGGCCTCCAAGCTGACGGTCCGGGGCGACAACACCCGCGCGCGCATGGCGGCGGAAGCGGTGCCCGCCGGGGCGGCCGGCCCGCATTCGGAAGACCAGCAGCTCCAGGGCTGGATTGCAGGCTACGGATTGAAGGGCACCAAGGACGCCGACGGCGGATTCAATGGATACGATGCCGACCTGGCCGGCTTCGTGATCGGTGCCGATCTGGCCATTTCCAAGAACATCCTCGTCGGTCTGGCCGGCGGCTCCAGCAGCGGGAGTTCCGACTCCGACAACGGCGCAAGCGGCGACACCAAGACCACCTACGGCGCGCTCTACGCCTCGCTGGGAACCCATGATTGGTTCCTGGACGGAAGCATGATCTACGGCTCCAGTTCGATCGACACCACCCTCGGCAGCACGTTCGACACCACCGCCTCCTACGATGCGCAGAACATCGCCTTCTATCTCGGCGGCGGAAAGGAGATCGCCGGAAAATACCTCATCGTCACCCCGCAGGCCTCCCTGCTGGCCAACTACTACCAGCAGGACGCCTACACCGAAAAGTCAACCACCGCCGTGCCCCGGTCGGTGGACAGCTTCGATGCGCTGTATGTCCAAAGTTCGCTCGGCTGCGACCTCGGGGTCTACATGGGCATGGGCAACATGACCCTCAAGCCCGAAGTGCGCGCCCACTGGCTGCACGAGTTCAACGCCAGCGACGAATCGCTGCCCTTCAGCCTTGCAGGCGGAACCGGTAATTATACCATGCTCCTCCAAGCACCGGAAGAGGACATCCTCAAGCTCGGTACCGGCGTGTCGGCCAAGGTGACCGAGTTCCTCGAACTGCGCGCCGATCTCGACACCCGCTGGGGAAGCGGCTATTCCGACTATATCCTCTCGGGATCGCTCCGCTACCAGTTCTGATTTTTCCCGGGGCTGGAACCCGCGGCTACTTGATCATTTTCCGGGTGGTCTTGATCAAGACCTTCCAGAGCTCCTCTTCCGTCTTTGCCGCCAGCATGGCGGCGGAGGCCTCCTTCTGGCGGAAGATGCGCGAAAGGCCGGAGAGCAACTTGAGGTAGAACGCACTTGTCGCCGTCGGAATCATCATGAAGAAAAAGATGCGCGAGAGCGTCCGGCCCGGCCCGCCAAACTTGACGCCCTTGCGGTGGATGCCCACCAGCAGGGTCATTCCGCCGCCTTCCACGCCTCGGACATGCGGGAAGGCGAGGCCGTTTTCGACCGCCGTACTCACGATCGCCTCGCGCTGCAAGGCTAGGTCGAGCAGGTGGTTGCCATCCACCACGAAACCTTCCTGCTCCATCCGCCCGCACATCTCGCCCAGCACCTCGGCGGGGGTGGTGCCCTTGAGGGAGACCATCATGAGCTCGGGCGAGGTGAACCGGCCGATCCCCGTCTTGCGCGCCTCGCCGTAGACGCGGCTGGTGCGCTCGCGCTCGACGAGCTGTTCCGGGTAGTAGAGGAAGCGCGCGCAATTCGGGCAGCGGTGCAGCTCCTCCGCCTTGTGTACGGCGTTGATCAGGCTGCGGGTCAGCCCCATGCCGCAACCGGCGCAGGTGCCGCTCGAAACCGGAACGATCGCCTCCGGGTGTTTTTTTACCAGGCGGTAGAAATGCGTCTTGACCTGCGGGGGGAGATCCTCCCCCAGCGCGGCGATCGACCTTTCCAGCTCTTCCAGGCGAGCCGAGGGCATCGAAACCTTTTTCTGCATATCCGCCACGACCAGTTCCTGAAGCTGGATCATCTGGTTGATCAATTTGTGGGTCACCGTCATTGCACACTCCTCGTGGTTGAAGACCCAACTATATCAAGAAATCCTAATATGCAAAGCACAACCCCGGACTTTTTTGCCCGCCGGGGATTTCAAAGGGAAGGGAGCTTTTGTCGCACTAATCTCTTGTAAAAGCGACGTTCTCGTCGCTTGCCCATACATAAAGAACGCAACGAGGAGGTCGCATCGACATTTCATTCATGAAATGCTCTAGAAACGGTATCCCGCCCCGATGGTCAGCATGCGCAGGTCGGCAAAGTTCAAGGCATATTCCGCACGAAGGTTCAGTTCTGCTCAGCTCCTCCTTCCATCCCCCCTTGGCAAGGGACGCATTTGTCCACGAGGCAAGCCTCGGGGATTTCTGTGTCGGTTTCAATAAATCTCCAAGGAGTGGAATTGAAATCAAGGGACTGCGGCTTCTACTTTCAGGCGTATAAACTGTTGCGTCCCCTGCAGATTTAAAAAGGCACTGTGCATATCTCCCGACGACGAATAAGACATTCCGGAAGAGGTCCATGATGAGAGCAGATTTGTTGTCGTTTCGGCGGTATAGGTCACCCCCGCAGAGGCTCCGTAATAAGTGATGCCTACGAATTCCGTTTCTGTATCGATGAAAATCTGTGGAAGGTTTCCTTGATTGTTTTCGTGCGGGTTCAAGTTGAGCGCATATTCCATTAAAAGATCCACACCATCGCCGCTAACATCCGTGCTGAGATCGGTATCGTATGCCAAGTCATGATCCAGAAGCCATTTGGCTGCGGGGTATACGGCTCGATCGATAGCCGTTGCGGGGTAGCCATTCCAGGTTGGGGAAGAAAATCCGAGCTGGTCACTGAAATAGTAGAGGGTGAAATCACCGTGAGCTCCCGCAAACATATCCGTACTAAAGTATGCCGGGGCATCTCCATTGAAGAGCGCTGTTTTGAGTTGTGCGCAGTTTTTAAATACGCCATAGCCCATGTTCGTTACACTGGATGGAATTGTGATATATTTCAGATTGGGATTGCTTTGAAAGGCTTGCGCGAAAATGTCTGTTACGCCCTCCGGGATCGAATAAGAGGTTGCATTGTTCAGATAAAATGCCAGTGAGTGAATATATCGAACTGGAAATCCAGCTAGTGTTTCCGGGAGGACAACCGGCTCCGCCTCGGTTCCAGCATAATTGTCAATTTGAGCCACATTGCTCCATATCGAAAACGAATAGTTGCCATCAAAACTTTCGGCGGGGTAGCTAAGCCAACTGGGGGAGGAAAATCCACTAGCTTGATCGGAGTAGTAGATTTTAAACGATGCATCTGCGCCATCAAAAACACTTCCCCCCATGTTTGAAGCATCGCCGAAAAAGATTGCAGCGGTCAGATCCGAACATTGATAGAAGGCTTGCGAATTCAGATTACTAACGCCGACGGGAATGGTGACACTGTACAAATCGGTCGCACCAATAAATGCCCGCGTTAAAACCGAAGTTACCGTGTTGGGTATTTCATAATTTCCATCGCGCGGAGGCCCATAATTCCAGTGCGCCGGGAAATGCAACAATTCGGTTTTATCCTTATTAAAAAGAACACCAAATTCGACCGAAAAGACGGAATTGCTTCCGCGCAGTTCTATGTTTTGCAAATCGGTTGTGTACGCCATCGTACCCTGCCCAATTGTTGTAACCGATTCGGGAATCGAAAGGCTGGTAATTTGTTGGCAGTTATAAAAAGCACTCTCTCCTAAAGAGGTCACCGGCTTGCCCACAATTGTGTCAGGAATGGTGACAACACCCGTTTCATCGAAGGGATAATCCGTGATTTTTACGGCCTCTCTATCGACCTCAAAATCGTAGAGGCCAACATATTCTACAGGGGAATAGTTTTTCCAAGGCAACTCCGATGCGAAGTCCTGCGCACCTTGCCTGATATAGAGTGCAAATGAATATCCATCGAAAATATCGCTCCCGCCTTGCGGAGCATCGCCTTCAAAAAAAATGGAGGCGAGACCGCAATCCGCAAATGCATAATCTCCAACATAGGTGACGCTGGAAGGAACCGTGAAGGTCGTTAATCCTCCACATTCAAAAAATGCGTCGTGTTCGATGCGGATGATGCCATCGGGGAGAGAAATACGAGTGAGTTGTGTGCATCCATCAAATGCATTTCCACCAATGCGGGTAACGGACAACCCAGCAAACAGAGAAGGAACATCCACCTCACCTGTTTCACTGGTGGGGTAGTCGGTGATTGTAATCGTTTCTGGAAATCCACTGACGATTTCAAACGAAAAGGTGCCATCATAGCTTTCGGACGCATAGCCTTTCCAGATAGGAGATGAAAATCCACTCTCCTCATCGCTGTAATAAATTTTAAATCCAGCGGCGACATTGCTAAACACATTCGAGGAAAGAAGGGGATTCCTTCCTCCAAAAACTGCTCGCTCAAGTTTTATGCAATTCAGGAATGATTGCTCAAGAATCTGTTCGACCGTTGACGGGATAAAAACAGAGGTAATCTCCGAACAATCCTCAAATGCATGGGGGAAAAGAACCGTCACGGGCAGACCCTCTAGCGATGAGGGGATCTCAACATATCCGCTAGCACTGGTATCACAATCGGTAATATATAC
>WFRA01000124.1 GCA_015486775.1 Kiritimatiellales bacterium
ATTGTTGTGCTCTTTTTCACTTTGGTTCTCCGTTCCAAAGTGACAACCTGCTCCGGAACACACGCAATGCGTACCACCCAGCAGCAAGGAAAATAAGGGCAGGTGTCCTGCAGGGGGTGGATGTCCTCCCGTTGGAGCTTCATTGGTTATAGTTCCTTCCCGACATATTTCAAGATCCTTTCGAGTACAACATTTTCTGCGGCGAACTCATCGATAAGCGCGAGGTATTCGAGTACAAGCCTTTCGGATATTTTTAGGATAAAGGCGGTCTCTTTTTCGTCGAGTCCTTTCTGGCGGCAAAGTAGCACTTGCCGGAAGTTGCGGATGTAGCGATGGATCGCCTCGGAGCTGTGTCGCGTTTCGCGGCCAACCTGCCCGACCTCCTTGCCTTCGAGGAAGAGCTTGCGGATGATGGGCTTTTTATGGGTGAGCGTCGGCCCCATGTCGTGGATGGTGCCGCGCCGCGGCACCAGCTCGCCGGTCTCAAGTTCGTGGTCACGGACATAGCGGCTGACGGTGGGCGGCGAGATCTTGAGCAGGATGGCCACTTCGGCGTTGGTCATGCAGCCGTTCTGGTCGTCGGCTTGCTTGAAGAGGCGGACGGCGGCTTCTTTCTTGATCTCGCGCAGGCGTTTGCCTTCGGCGCGCTCGGCAATGTCCTGGGACTGCACGAGGTCGAGCACGACGCTTTTGAGCCGGGTGTTGCGCATGCTTTTGCCGTAGGAGGAGGTCTCGTCCTTGTCAACGGTAACCCACTGGATCTGGCCTTGGCGCAGGTGCGAGGTTTCCGGATAGAACTCGTTGACCATGCCCTGGATGGCTTGCACGAGCACCTTGCGGGTGCGCTGGCCGCCAAGCTGGGGGCATTCGTCGGCGAAGAACGATTCGAGGGCTCCGACAAAGGTTTTTTGCATCATCGGGTTGTAGGTGGCCTGGAGGTGGGTGTGTTGTTTTTTCACGGCTGCCTCCATGCGTTTCTTGCATTCGCGCGGGGTGAAGGTCCCCCTTTTTGGAAGTCCTCCGCCTCGAAGAACTTCCCGCCGATAATCTCCAGTTCCTGGAGCCTTCGCTTGAACCCCGGGGAGTGGCGGTGCTCGGCGAGCACCTCGAGGTAGGTTTTCACCCCGGCGACGGAAATACCCATCGTCAAGGCCGTCGCAAAAACATCGAACTGGCGCTGCCCGAGGTAGACCACCCGGGCGAAAGCCTGGATGTAGCGCTCCACCGCGGCAAGGCTATGGTTGATCTTGCGCGCAACCTCCGGCGTGTCGTCGCCATTGATCCAGTGGCGGATCGCCACGCCCCGGTGCGATACGCCCGGGCCGATATCCTTCTGCTGGCCCCGCGTGGCCACGATGATATCCTTTTCGCGGAAAACCCGCACGTCTCGACGAATCGTGCGCACATCGCAGTGGAGTAACCGCGCCAGGTCTTCCTGGGAAAGCAATCCGTCTTGTTCGCGGGCCTCCTCGGTCAGCCGCAGGATGCAGTGGCGGCGAAGACCGTCCGCACCCGACCGGTTGGCGATATCGATATCCTCCGGATCATGGAGGGTCAGCACTACGCGGGCCAAACGACATTCCCGCAAAGGCTTGCCCGCACTCTCCGAGGCCTCTACGCACTCATAGAACATCTGGCCGCTTCTGAGCGGCTGGTTCTGGGGTTCCGCGAAGAAGACCTCCTTGACGACCTCGACGAGTTCGTCGGCCTCCCAGGGGCTGAGTCCGGCTCCTTCGACGGCCAGCTTCGCCAGCCGTTGCTCCTGCGTTTTTATTTTTAGTCGGCGGGCTTGCTCCGCCTGTGCATTGTCCGTACGCTTAATCATGTGGATGTCCTTTCTTTTGTTGGTTTTTTAGTCCCGCATTATGCGGATCCAACGGGAGGACATCCACCCCCTGCAGCACACCTGCCCTTATTTCCGATTAAGGGCACCGGACAGGTGCCCTAATCGGAAATTTATAGGGATTTGTATTATTTGAGAAACAAGGGACGGACGCAGGTGTATGCGTAGGTTGGCGCGAAGCGAGTCGACAGG